>DMQR01000115.1 GCA_003455605.1 Cryomorphaceae bacterium
GCTTCACCTACATCATGAAGATTTCACAGGTCAATACGGTAAATTCTATGGCTCCTATAGAGATGCCGCCTGGTACATCAATCAAAAGGCCGCTTTTGAAGCGGCGGCCAGAGAGATGGGGTATGCCAAGGTGTCCCAACAAAAAGGCGCTGTCGCTCAATCCATCGCAGCCTACGTGAACGCAGGGGGATTCCTATTCGCCATGTGTAGCGCTACCGACAGCTATGATATTGCCCTTGCGGCCATCAACACCGATATCTGTGAACCTATGTTTGATGGCGACGGCATGACTCCCGGAGCGGCTTATGCTATGGATTACTCAGCCACCTTCGCCTTCGATAATTTCGAGTTGTTCACGAACCCCATGCGCTACGAATATTCTAATATAGATGTTACCGAGCAGCGTGTGAGGAGTATGAAAGAGCCTCAGGACTTTTTTGAGTTGTTTGACTTCAGTGCGAAGTACGATGTAGTACCGACAATCTTGGTCCAGAACCATACAGATTTGGTACGAGGATTCTACGGTCAAACTACTGCCTATCGCCCCGCTACCATCAAATCAAGCACCACCATATTAGGCAAGAGTGTGGTCGACGGTGCCGCACGATACATACACGGCAGCTATGGCGAAGGGTATTGGACCTTTTACGGCGGACACGATCCAGAGGATTACCAACACAGAGTAGGTGATCCCCCTACAGATCTGAACAACCACCCTAACAGCCCGGGCTACCGATTAATTCTAAACAACATTCTTTTTCCTGCAGCGAAGAAACCGCCTCAGAAGACCTAGTTAAACAAGGTCCAGCGTGCACTCACCTGCACCCATCGATCAGACCTCGGCGCGCTACCATAGGCATAATAAGTATAGGGAGCCAATCCTTCCAAAGCATTGATGATTCGAACCGCACCCACGAAATTGGCAATACGTGCTTCAAAATAGGCTGTCGCCCAAGGATAGCTCCCGGCCAAATAATCAGTCTGCATGCCCCAGATAGGCACTCCTACCAAATACGTTGGTGTGTAGAATGCATCCTCCACACTGACGTTAATACCGGCCTTCCATTCAAACTTAGTCCCAATACTAATTTTATAATTCACCTCTGTAAATCCGCCCCAATTAGGCGTGGCAAAACCTCCAAATGAAGATTTATAAGCGCCATAGCCTTGAACACGGGCATTCCAACCCTCATCATTACTGCTCACACCGAGCTGAACTCGACCGTACATTCCGTCCCAAGTAGATAATTGGTCAAAGGATTCGAAATAGCGCATACCGCTCATCTTTGCACCGTACAATACCCCTTCCTTTTTCCATTTCTCACCGGATACCCAGTGTGCTTTCCCTTCATTTTTAAAATAGGGCACATCAATGGTTCTTAAGTCGTACAAATAACCGTATAACTGCTCAAAACGGTACATATGCGGTTGGCGTAAAATATTCCATTGCAACTCTAAATTCCCTGAGCCAATCAGCAACTGTGCGCGGACCTGTGCATCAATGGCACCTGCATTGTACCCCAAGGCGTTATAATTAAGAATGGCTCTGTATTTATTCCACGACCGATAATTTCTGTTAGAAACCACGAAGCGTCCTCTTAAAAACGGGGTAACCTCCGCGCTAAAAGCCTCCGTATAATGAACGGAATCACTTCTAAAACCATCCCATCCTAAAGAGTTACTCTGTAAATATTCCAATCCTGTGGCTACACAAGTGCGTACAATTAATGGCAAGACAAATCCTGGCACTGGGAGAAATTTACGATATCCCAACTCCACCTGAGCTTTTGTCAATCTCAAAGAATCCGAATACCTCAAAGTACGTTGTTCCAGTATGGGTGCTGTTCCCGTACTGTCCCAATAGTATTCTGATGCTGAATTTGAATTATTTACAGCCCAGCTTTTTGAATTGAACGAAATGCTACCAGCCAAGTCTTGGAAATACAATAAGTCACGCTTTGCCCAATACGTAACATTGAGCTCCTCCTCAAACAGAACTCCTGAACCGTCACTTACGGCTAAATTCCGCCTTAGTGTAGGCTCATTACTTTCGAATAATGAAGGAGAAGATAATCCTCCATTCTGGCCTGATCGCGAATTAAAATAAGAGACCTTTAGTTCAGCTTGGGTATCCTGAAATAAATCCCATTGCTTCAGCGCAAAGTTCAACTCATGACCATCAGTACCCTCATTACGATACAACCCCAGGGTGTTATTACGCAAGTAATCAACGAACAACTGTTTAGTTGAATCCGCTGGAGCTAGTGCTGTAATACCAAAAACTTGGCCGCCTCCAATACCGGTGTGTAATCTCAAATCCGAACGAGGTGATGAAGAATGAAAAGCACCCGGCATCTGTAAATAGCTTTTAGAAAATCTATGCCATCCATCTAAGCCTGAATACACTATGGGATCCAAAGAATTATAACTGAGACCACCAATAGCAGAATTTTCTCTTTGGGTCCAATTCCAGGAATCCTTCAACCAAATTTGGTCCTCTGCACGATCATCCAACAATACGGTCAAAGAATCCCAGCGCTCGTTTTGATATAGAAAGTAGCCTTTCCAAACCCAGTAGCCATCCACTTTTATACCCGGATTGCCATGTGAAAATGAAATCAAGGAATCCGTATCCTCTGCGAAGGCTGAATCCACCTGGCCAACCATAGAGCTTGAAAGCAAAACGAATAATGAAATTAGATAGGGTCTCATACGGGCGTAAACTTAATCAATAATGCAGCAATAACGCGTATATACTGAGTTTAGCGCATTAAAAAAGCCCAACCTAGTAAACTAGATTGGGCTCGAAAAATGGCGGCGACCTACTCTCCCGCTAACGCAGTACCATCGGCGCAAGTGTGCTTAACTTCTCTGTTCGGAATGGGAAGAGGTGATCCACACTGCAATAACCACCATAAACTTTAAATAAGTTTAATGTAATAACACATTGGTATGTGAACATATAAAGTTTTCGTCTTAGAAAGCCACGGGTAATTAGTACTTCTCGGCTATGATGTTACCACCTTTACACCTGAAGCCTATCAACGTTCTAATCTCGAACGACCCTTAAGGGAAATCTCATCTTGAGGTAGGCTTCGCACTTATATGCTTTCAGTGCTTATCCCAACCAGCCGTAGCTACCCTGCAATGCATCTGGCGACACAACAGGTACACTAGAGGGCTGTCCAACTCGGTCCTCTCGTACTAAAGTTAGCTCCTCTCAAATTTCCAACGCCCACAGCAGATAGAGACCGAACTGTCTCGCGACGTTCTGAACCCAGCTCGCG
>DMQR01000033.1 GCA_003455605.1 Cryomorphaceae bacterium
TTAGTAGAACCGATCAGCATTCGGAAATTTTCTACAGCGTTGTCTTTTTCCAAGATTGCGGCAACGATAGGGCCTGAAGTCATGAATTTAACAAGCTCACCGAAGAATGGACGCTCGCTGTGTACCGCGTAAAACGCCTCAGCATCAGCCTTAGAAAGTTGTGTCAATTTCATTGCAGAAATGCGGAATCCAGCTTCAGCGATGTCGTTCAAGATGGCACCGATGTGTCCGTTTTGAACTGCATCAGGTTTAATCATTGTTAGGGTCTTAGTACCTGCAATGTTTTGAGTTTTTTCGATTTTTGGATTGCAAAGGTACACTTTTCCTGCACCTTTGCATTTATAAGTCAAGAGAATGAAAGAAATCCGACTCGACAATTTCATTGATGAATTTGATAAATCGCAGCGTATTGTGATTACAAATCATACTAATCCAGATGGGGATGCGATGGGAAGCGCATTGGCCTTGCAACGCATTTTGGAAAAGTTGGGCAAAACAGTCCACGTGATAGTACCCAATCCTTATCCGAAATTCCTGTGGCATCTTACCGGTAATGACCGTGTCATGATCTACAGTAACGGAAAAAAGGCGGCCAATGCCCAGATCGAAGCAGCGGACATGATCTTTCATCTCGATTACAACGCTTACCACCGCAGTGCTGATATGGAGGAGGCGCTCCGTGCCGCCCAGGCGAAAAAGGTGATGATTGACCACCACCAACAGCCCGAGAGCTGGCCAGATTTTATCTATAGCGATACGGTCATGAGCTCCACTTGTCAGATGGTTTATGAATTCTGTACCATGTATAATTGGGATCAATTCTTAGATAAAGAATCCGCCGAATGCCTCTACACTGGTATAGTTACAGATACGGGCAGCTTCAAATTCAGCGCCACGACCTCGCGCACCCACGAGGTTGCGGGCAAGCTCCTCGATTTAGGAGTGGAGAGCCAGCAGCTTCAAAATAAAATCTTTGATAGCCAACCTGCCGCTCGTTTGAAGCTGCTAGGTACAATGCTTGGACAAATGGAAACTAGTGCGGATGGTACGGTAGTGCTCTTGTATTTGAGTAAGGCCCAGTGCGATGCCCTTGGATACGAAAAAGGCATTACCGAAGGCTTCGTTAACTATGGCCTCAGTGTGGACGGCGCTCAGATCGCTTGTTTCATGCGTGAAGAAGAAGGCATCGTGAAGATCAGCCTTCGTAGCAAGGGATTGTTGGATGTGAATGAGCTGGCCCGGGCGTCTTTTAATGGCGGTGGGCATAAGAATGCTGCGGGCGGGCGATTGGATACCGATATTGCCGCAGCCTTGGCGCATGCTAAAACTCATTTGCCGTGGTCGTAAGAGCAACGCTTGTGTTTATGGCAGCGCTGTTGACGAGTTGTGTACAGCCTGCTGAGGTTCAAGAGGAGCGTTCTGTGATGGATCCTATGGAGCGCAACAGGATGTATTTAGCACGAGAAAGACAATTGATAGATCAATACATCGAAAGCCACCAGTTAGAAGGTATTGAGCCGAATGGCTACGGGATGTTTGAATTGCCTGTGGCAGAAGGTGAGGGTGCGACGGCGGAAATAGGCGATAGAATAGTTTATGAAGCCACTGTATACCTGTTGGACGATAGTGGAGTGGGTCGTTATAGAGATACTATTGAACTTGGTTATAGCCAAGTAGAAGTGGGTTTACACGAAGCATTAGAGGGAATGAAAGAAGGGGACGTGAAGCTCGTTCTCATCCCCTCCTTTTTAGCGCATGGCATTGCGGGTGATTTGGACAAAGTCCCGCCTCAATCGCCGCTGCGTTATGATCTTCGTCTTATCCAGGTAAGCCGCTGATAGTGAGAGCTGCTTTTGGATGTTTATTCATTGCGGTCATGCGAATGAATTGGCTCATGAACTCCCCTGAAGTACAATCAGCGCCAGATAGTTCGAATCCAGCAGTATTACCGTTTCAAGTTCTGTAGGTTTTTAACACAACCTTCTCTGTGTTCTCTCCGGGATACCGCTTACCTTTGGGACTCTTTAAAAATCACGTACATATGTTGAGAAGAATGCTCTTCGCGGGATTCGCGGCCTTCACTTTAGCAAGTTGTGGAGGAAATAAAGTCACAGTAAACGATGAGACCATCACCTTAGAAGATGGTATTTACGCTAAGTTAGAAACCTCCTTGGGCGAAATATTAATCGACTTCCATGAGGATTTGGTTCCGATGACTGCGGGTAACTTTATTGCCTTAGCCGAGGGCAATCATCCCGAGGTAGATGCAAAATTTCGGGATAAGCCTTATTTCGACGGTACATTGTTCCATCGAGTAATTCCGGATTTCATGATTCAAGGTGGTGATCCGGACGGCACAGGTGCTGGTGGTCCAGGATATCAGTTCCCTCAAGAAATCGTAGAAACGTTGAAACACGATAAGGCAGGTGTGGTTAGTATGGCCAACGCTGGTCCTGGCACGAACGGGTCTCAATTCTTCATTACGCACAATCCTACACCGCACTTGGACGGTGGATATAATGTGTTCGCTCAAGTTTTGAATGGTCAGGAAATTGTAACGAATATTGGAGGTGTGGATCGTATGGGCTCAGATCGTCCTGTTGAGAAGGTAGTGTTGAATCACGTTGAAATCATCCGCGTGGGTGGTGAAGCGAAGAAATGGGATGCCGGTCAGGCATTCTTGGACGGAAAGCAGGGCGCAGATGATGCCAAGAAGGCGAAAGCTGCAGCCATTGAAGCCGAAATTGACGCGGCCTATCCGGAAGCGATTAAAACAGCATCGGGACTTCGTTATATCATTGAAACCGTTGGCGATGGTCCTAAGCCTGAGATGGGTCAAATAGTCCGTGTGAATTATTCGGGATATTTGATGGACGGTACTCTTTTCGATAGTTCTATTCGAGAAATTGCACGTGCAGGCGGTACCTATGATCCGCGTCGTGAGCCTTATGAGCCACTGCCCATGGAATACGGTCCTATGGCTCGTGTAATAGAGGGATGGAAAGAAGGTATCCAATTATTGTACGTTGGTGGAAAGGCAAAACTTATCATTCCTCCATATTTGGGCTACGGATCACGCGGGGCTGGTGGTGTCATTCCTCCAAATGCTTCACTAGTCTTTGATGTAGAACTCGTTCGAATCGATTAGGAAATGAATTACCGACATTAACAACAACTCTGAAAAACCCTACTCGGGTCTCCGTTTCATTAAAATTATTCCTCATGGAAAACGGTATTTATGCCAAAATTGGTACTAAAAAAGGTGCCATCACTATCAAACTAGAACATGAAAAAACACCTATGACCGTGGCGAACTTCGTCGGCTTAGCTGAGGGAACTATCGAAAATACCGTTACCGAAGTAGGCACTCCGTATTACAACGGGTTGACCTTCCACCGTGTTATCGCAGATTTCATGGTTCAAGGCGGCGATCCAACAGGAACAGGTGCAGGTGGCCCGGGTTACCAGTTTGAGGATGAAATCCACTCAGAATTAAAACATAATCGTCCTGGAACGTTGAGTATGGCCAATTCTGGTCCAGCGACTAACGGTTCTCAATTCTTCATCACGCACGGACCGACCGATTGGTTGGACGGAAAGCACACGGTTTTCGGATACGTGGTTGAAGGACAAGATATCGTAGATGCAGTGGCCCAAGGCGATACGATGGATACCATCGAAATCTTGCGCATAGGTGCCGATGCTGAGGTATGGGATGCATCTTCCGTGTTCACTACAGCTCGCAGCGTTGCAGAAGAGGCAGCGCGTGCCGCTCAAGAAGCTGCAGATGCTGCTATCGCTGACTTGAAAGCAGGTGCTGAGAAGACAGCCAGCGGTTTGATGTACATCATGCACGAAGAAGGCAAGGGGCCTAAGCCGACTGCCGGACAAAATGTGAAGGTGCATTACGAATTGAAATTAGCCGATGGCGTTGTGGTAGATAGCTCGTACTCACGTGGTACGCCTTTAGATATTCCTATTGGTGTGGGTCGCGTAATCCCAGGTTGGGATGAAGGTGTTCAGCTTTTGAATGAAGGTTCTAAGGCGACATTAATTGTCCCTTCAGAATTGGGCTATGGTCCTACAGGTGCTGGCGGTGTCATTCCTCCAAATGCAACATTGATCTTTAAGGTAGAGTTGGTTCAAGTAGGTTAAGCCAGAACCAAGACTATCTAAAGAAAAATCCCCGGGCACAGCCCGGGGATTTTTTGCTAGTAAAGATTCTTCAACAAGAAGTTAATGATTTTACGTTTTGCCGCGGTATAAGGGGCGGCAATGAAGTTGTTGATGGGCGGGCCCCATTGGTAGAATTGGCTTCTCTTGTTTGTAAATTCTAAAAAGCCTGCGTGGCCGTTGGTCTTGCCCATCCCGCTGTGGCCTACACCACCGAAGGGGAGAAAGTTGTTGGCAATCTGCAGCAAACTCATATTCACTGCTGTTGCTCCGGCACGGGTGTGGCGTTGGATGTATTTGATGTTTTTGCGGGATTTCGCATAGATATAAACTACAAGCGGATGTTCTCTGGTCCCAATCTCTTTCAAAGGCTCGTCCAAGTCGGTATAACCGAACACCGGTAAGAGCGGTCCAAAGAGCTCCTCACGCATTAAGGCACCGTTTCTTGGCGGATCAACCACCATGGTCGGCGCGATTTTACGAGCTTCCACATTGGCCGTACCGCCCATATCTAAAATGCCTGCTTCGGTCTTGCTATCTTCAAGAATGCTATTGAGGCGATCAAAATTGCGAGGATTGACGATCTGAACGAAATCCGGGTGATTGGTCGAGTCGTCACCGTAGTGGCGTTTGACGGCCTCTTTAACGCCTTTGCGGAACGCATCTAATTGGCTCCGGTGTACGTATACGTGGTCGGGAGCAATACAGATCTGACCAGCGTTCATATACTTTGCCCAAGCCACGCGTTTCCCTGCTTCGTAACCGTTTGCACTGGCGTCCACGATTGTGGGGCTCTTGCCACCCAATTCCAAGGTGACCGGGGTTAAAAATTTACTTGCAGCCTCCATTACGATATGGCCCACGTGGGTCGAACCTGAGAAGAAGATATGGTCAAAACGCTGCGCTAAGAGC
>DMQR01000154.1 GCA_003455605.1 Cryomorphaceae bacterium
TAAAAGATATTAATTCTAGAAATGCTGTCGTTCGTGGCCATGCTGAAAGAAATGCTATAAACGCCCCCATACAAGGTTCTGCTGCTGATATAATAAAGTTGGCAATGATTAAAATTCAAACAGAAATAGACGTTTTGGGTTTGCAATCAAAAATGTTATTACAGGTGCATGATGAATTGGTTTTCGATGCCTACAAGGACGAACTCGACGAGCTGAAGGCGCTGGTGGTGGAGAAGATGGAAGCCGCTGTGTCGTTGGAGGTTCCTATGGTTGCTGAGGTGGGTACAGGGTCTAATTGGCTCGCGGCCCACTAAAATATTATTCGTATTATTGTGAGTGAACACTTACAATGACTGAAAAGCAACAACAAATCCTATTTTCGGCCCAAAAGCTCTTTGCTTTGGAGGGAGTTGTCGCCGTGTCTACCGCGCGCATCGCTAAAGAGGCAGGTGTGAGCGAGGCCTTGATCTTTCGTCATTTTGGTAATAAGCAGCAGCTAGTAGATGCTGTGGTTAAAGCCGGTCTATCGGCCAAATCTTCGATCATTAATGGCATTTTACACAGTCCGGATGCAGTTACCCTCGTTCGTGCTGTACTATCTATTGCTGCCAGGGTAGAGAATAATCGGGATGTTTTCTTATCGTGGGTAGCGCAGTTGCGTGCATCGAGGGATTCGGGTGTAGAGATTTCAGCAGATAGTTTTATGCACGAGCGACTGGTTTGGGCAGTGACAGAAATAGGTCACGGTCGTCCAGAGGCTGTTGCGAGTGTTATCGAAGCTGTATTAGATCAGGTAGTAGAGTTGACATTTACTGGTGCTGCTGATAATGCCAAAAATCTATGTTTTGGATTACAAGAATTACTTATAAATGAGTGAGTACTTACTGATATTAGTGTAAAATTACTATAAAATTTTTCTCGTGCCCATTAATTTGTGATCATACGTTGGTCTTGTGCAGAAATGCCTTGGATTCTCGAGGTATGATAAATAGCACGCTTTAGGAATTAAGGCTAGAGTGCTTTAATTGTATCAATCTCTTTGTAGGTTAAATCCTAACCGCATGGTTTTGTTTTGATCGTGTCTGCTCGAGCAGAAGAAAAGGCGCCCTTCCCGGCCCGCCTTTTTTATAGTTGCATTTCAGGAATATTTCCCTCGACCACCAGCCGTCCGGCAGTCTTACTTCGAATCTCGTCTATAGTTACCCCAGGCGCCCGTTCCAATAGAACAAATCCTCGCTCTGGATCAACTTCTAAAACGGCTAAATCTGTGACAATCTTTTTTACGCATTGAACACCTGTAAGCGGAAGTGAACAGTTCGTTAGGAGTTTGCTTTCCCCTGCACGATTCGTATGCTGCATTGCTACAATGATGTTTTCAGCGGATGCTACAAGATCCATAGCACCGCCCATTCCTTTGACCATTCGGCCTGGAATCTTCCAGTTAGCAATGTCCCCGTTGTCGCTCACCTCCATGGCACCTAGAACGGTGAGTTGAACGTGTTGCCCACGAATCATGGCGAAGCTTAGTTCGCTCGAGAAGAAGCTCGCGCCCGGCATGGCCGTGATGGTTTGCTTTCCAGCGTTGATAAGGTCTGCATCTTCCTCCCCTTCGAAGGGGAAGGGGCCCATGCCCAAGATGCCGTTCTCACTTTGAAATTCTACATTGACGCCTTGTGGGATGTGGTTCGCCACCAAGGTGGGGATCCCGATGCCCAAATTCACGTACCATCCATCGCTAAGTTCCTGGGCGATGCGCTGTGCAATTTGATCTTTGCTCAATCCCACGGTTATTCGCTTTTGGCACGCACGGTGCGTTGTTCTATTCGTTTCTCATAGTCCACGCCTTGGAAGATTCGTTGCACGAAAATTCCTGGAATATGGATGCTATTAGGTTCCAATTGTCCCACTTCCACCAATTCTTCCACCTCAGCAACAGTAATTTTTCCGGCCATGGCCATCATAGGGTTGAAGTTGCGTGCTGTGCCCTTGAAAATCAGGTTTCCGGCCTTATCTCCTTTCCAGGCTTTCACGAAGGCAAAAGGCGCTTCGAAGGCATGCTCTAAAATATGAGGCTTGCCATTGAATACACGCATTTCCTTGCCTTTGGCCACTTCTGTACCGTAACCGGCCGGCGTGTAGAAGGCAGGCACACCCGCTCCGGCCGCGCGACAACGCTCTGCCAAGGTGCCTTGTGGAATGAGTTCCACCTCAAGCTCTCCACTCAACATCTGGCGCTCAAATTCATCGTTCTCGCCGACGTAAGAGGCAATCATCTTTTTGATTTGTCGCGTGTGTAAGAGCAACCCAAGGCCGAAATCATCAATTCCCGCATTGTTGGAGATGCAGGTGATTCCCGTGGTGCCTTTTTCGCGGATGGCGGAGATAGAATTCTCAGGAATTCCACACAAGCCAAATCCACCAAACATCATGGTCATATTATCTTCTAATCCTTCCAGTGCTGCGGTCGCATCTGGGACGACTTTTGAGATATACTTGGTCGTAGACATAGGTAATTTTTCTGTGAGTATAAGTTAAGGAAAAAGCCCCACAAGCATGGCCAGCGCGGTTTTGATTTTATCTTATATGGCAGGAAGCAATGTCGTACTTACTGCACCAAATCCGATGCGGACATTTCCGTTGAAACAGTGGCCGCGCATGGTGATGGTATCTCCATCTTCGATGAACGTACGCATTTCACCTGTATCAAGAGGGATCGGCTCCTTGCCCGCCCAGCTTAGCTCCAACATCGAGCCGTAGCTGTCCTTGGTCGGTCCGGAAATGGTCCCCGAAGCCATCATATCGCCCGCATTGATATTACAACCATTAACGGTATGGTGGGCCAATTGCTGACGCTGGTTCCAATACATGTACTTATAGTTCGAGCGGCTGATCACCGTCTCAGCTTTGCCCTCAGGTGCCAAGCCTACTTCAAGCGAGATATCATAGTTGTTGGCACCAGTTGTCTCCAAATACGGCAACACCGGTGGATCCTGCTTGGGGCCTTCTACCTTGAAAGGCTCCAGAGCGTCCATGGTCACTACCCACGGGCTGATGCTCGATCCGAAGTTCTTGCCCAAGAACGGTCCCAGAGGAACATATTCCCATTTTTGGATATCTCGTGCGCTCCAATCATTAAAGAGCACCATCCCAAAGATGTACTCGTCGGCTTCCTCCGCTTTGATGCGGTGGCCCAATGGCTTGCCCTCACCCGTAATAAAGGCCATCTCAAGTTCAAAGTCCATGCGTACCGAGGGCCCGAATGTCGGAGTATCGGCACCCGGTGTCATCCGTTGGCCTTTTGGGCGGTGCAAATCCACCCCGCTAATCACGATAGAGGAGCTGCGTCCGTGGTAGCCCACGGGAATGTGTTTCCAGTTCGGGAGCAGTGCGTTTTCCGGGTCACGGAACATCTTACCCACGTTGGTAGCATGCTCAATAGAGCTGTAGAAATCAGTATAATCTTGAACGAAGATCGGCATGAGCATCTGTACCTGGTCCACTGGGAACAGTGCTTGGTTTTGATAATCCACACGGGATTTTAACTCGTCGTTGTTTTGATCGAAGATTTCCGCCAATCTGTTGCGAACCTTGCGCCAAATTGGTCGCCCTAATGCAATGAAATCATTAAGTGTATCCTGCAAGAATACATCGTCTGGCAAATCGATGCCTTTGAAGTATCCCAATTGTTGCAACGAACTCAAATCAATGGCCGTGTCGCCAATGCGTGTTCCGGTGGTGATGATATCATCTTCCGGTATAAACACCCCAAAGGGGAGGTTTTGAATAGGGAAATCACTGTCTGTAGGGACAGGAATCCATGAAGTTCTTTTAGGATTGTTCGCTGCTAGGGTGGTCATCTATATCACTCTTAAGTAGGGTTAGAGGGTTCCTCTGCTTTCTTGTTCGCGCTCAATGGCTTCAAACAACGCCTTAAAGTTCCCTTTTCCGAAGCTCGTGGCTCCTTTGCGCTGAATGATTTCAATAAACACGGTGGGACGGTCCATGAGAGGTTTGGTAAATAATTGAAGCAAATACCCCTCATCATCGCGGTCCACCAAAATCTTGTAGCGCTTCAATACCTCAATATCTTCGTCGATGGCGCCCACGCGCTCCTGAAGATTGTCGTAGTAGCTGTCCGGTACATCTAGGAAATCCACTCCACGCTCACGCAATTCGTGAATGGTGGAGATGATGTTATCTGTAGCAAGGGCCAAGTGTTGCACCCCTGCGCCATTGTAGAAGTTGATGTACTCCTCAATCTGAGAGCGCTTCTTGCCCTCTGCTGGTTCGTTGATTGGGAATTTGATACGGCCATTGCCATTGGACATCACCTTTGACATCAAGGCCGTATATTCAGTAGAAATATCCTTGTCGTCGAATGAAATGATTTGTGAGAAGCCCATGACCTCTGCATAGAACTTCACCCAAGTATTCATCTGACCCCAGTCGACATTACCAACCATGTGGTCGATGTACTTTAACCCTACCGGCTTCGGCTGATAGCTTGGCGTACGTGCAACATAGCCCGGTAAGAAAGGCCCGTCGTAATCATTGCGCTCCACGAACATATGTACGGTTTCGCCGTAGGTATAGATTCCGGAAGTGATCACTTTACCGTGTGCATCCTCACTCACTTTTGTTTCTTGGTAAGGCTTCGCGCCTCTTTTGGTGGTTTCCTCAAATGCCTTCTTGGCATCTGGCACCCAAAGGGCGATAAATTTCACTCCATCTCCGTGTTCGTTGAGGTGGCGGTTGATGTCGCTATCCTTGACCATCGAAGAAGTAATGACCAAGCGGATTTTATTTTGTTGAAGCACATAGGAGGTGCGGTCCTGCACACCTGTTTCTAAACCGGCATAGGCCACTTCTTGAAACCCGAAGGCGGTCTTAAAGTAGTAGGCACTTTGTTTTGCATTCCCCACATAGATTTCTACGTGATCGGTGCCCCATAATTCAAGGAAATCTTGGGCATCTGCAAATTTTTTAGGTAGTGTTGCTACTTCGTCCATCTTCTGGTCGTTTAGGTTGCTAAAATATTAAATGATACGGTTCAAGGCCGTATTTAAGTCATGTATGAGGTCCTCGGCATCTTCCACCCCTATACTCAATCGAATGAGGCTATTGGTGATTCCAATTTCTTCCTTCAAATCATCATCCACTTTAGCGTGCGTCATGCTATATGGATGCTCTGCCAGGCTCTCTGTGCTACCCAAACTGACTCCTAATTTGAATACTTCAATATGATCCAGTACGGTGAAGGCTTCCCTTTCTCCTCCCTTGATGTAGAGGGCAATCATGGAACCTATACCGCTATACTCTTCAGAGAAAATGACCTGTTGCGCGGGGTTCCAACCTGCAATATTCCCCAGATATCGAATTTCTTCCACTGCTGGGTGGGTCTTTAAGAATTCAGCAACTTTTCTAGTATTGTCCTCTTGGGCCTTAATTCGTATTGTGTAGGTCTCCAAGGATCGTAAAATGAGCCAGCTGTCCATGGGCCCTAATATGCCCCCTATGAAGGTCCTTGCCTTTTTTATACGGCCAATTAACTCCGCGTTTCCCGTTACCGCACCGGCAATGACATCGCTATGGCCGGCGATGTTCTTAGTAAGCGAATATATAATGAGGTCGGCTCCATTTTTATGCTGTGGACTCAGGATAGGCCCCAAATAAGTATTGTCCATAATCACGGGTACAAATTGCCCCTCGCTCTCCAAAGCCACGGCAATTTTTTTCGCCTTTCGGATAGAATACAGATCCATGGTTGGATTAGCTGGACTTTCTGTGAAAAATCCACTCACGGGTCTATGGGGATGAGCAGACCTCACATTAGTAATGACCTCCTTTACGGACCAATCGCGTTTAACCTGAAAGCAGCGTATATCAAAGGCCTCGAGATAATTGATCATGAAACTGTGTGTCCCACCGTAGACTGGGTCCGTATGCAGAAGGACACTTCCTGGACGACAAAATTCTAATAGGGTAGCACTTATGGCGGCCATTCCGGAACCGAAAACTGCAGCAGCCTCTATTTCGTCCAAGTGGGCTAGGCGCTTCTCTAATAGAACGGTATTGGGAGAGCCCAATCTGCCATAAATATTTCCCATTTGTGCACCCGCGGGAAGATCTTCTTTTCCGGTAGCCCAGGCAAAGAACTGTTTTCCTGCTTCCGCGTTAGGGAACTCGTATGTTGAGGTCTGAAATATGGGTTGTTTCATGCTGCCTTGGTAATGAGCAGCATCATACCCCAGACCTAACATGGCTGTGGATGGTTTTTTCTTCATGTTGATAGGTTTGCATGACGAGGCATGACATTATTTTCATTTCAACCAACTCTTGTGGTATTTACCGTTGCTCAAGGAAATGGCCTGTTCAGTCACCATTAGAGGTTTAAAAGTGTCGACCATCACCGCATATTCTTCGGTTCCTTTTTTGCCGATGGAACCTTCATATGTGCCCGGTGCTGGTCCGTGCGGAATGCCGGCAGGGTGTAGGGTGATGTGTCCGCGTTCAATATTGTTTCGACTCATAAAATCACCGTCTACGTAGTACAACACCTCATCGGAATCGATGTTGCTGTGGTTGTACGGTGCCGGGATGGCCTGTGGGTGGTAATCGTACAAACGAGGCACGAAAGAACATACCACGAAGGTATTGGTCTCGAAAGTTTGGTGTACCGGTGGCGGTTGGTGTACGCGTCCGGTAATAGGTTCGAAATCTTTGATGTTAAAGGCATAGGGGTAGTTGAACCCATCCCATCCGACGACATCAAAGGGGTGAGAGGCGTAGATATAGTTATGCATCATATCCTCCTTCTTCACCTTGATGGTGAAATCACCTAATTCGTTTTTTGCAGGCATGTGGGCCGGCGCACGGAAATCACGTTCGCAATAAGGGCTGTGCTCTAATAATTGGCCAAACCAATTTCTATAGCGCTTCGGCGTATAAATGGGTGAGCCACTTTCCACGATAAATAATCTATTTGCCTCCGTGTCAAAATGGAATTGCTGAATCATTCCGCGCGGGATGATGAGATAATCTCCCGGTCCAAAGGCCAAAGCGCCCATCTGTGTATACAGCGTTCCAGAACCTTCGTGGATAAACACCATCTCATCCTGCTGCGCATTCTTGTAGAAATAGTCCGACATGCTCTTTTTCGGGGCCGCCAATGAAATAGTCAAATCACTGTTGGTCAACACGGGCTTTCTAGACAAGAGGTAATCGTCGGTAGCAGGGACTTTAAAACCTTCGAGCAGGTAGGCCTTCATGTTCTTGTCTACGGCAATTTTCGGCGCAACGTCCACACTTTCCAAAACCTCCTTGACCATTGTTGGTGGATGTTCGTGGTAGAGCAGGGTGGACATCCCGTCAAAACCTATAGTTCCAAAGAGTTCTTCGTGGAACAAACTCCCATCTGCCTTGCGAAATTGCGTGTGCCTTTTGTGGGGAATGTTTCCAGATTTCTGATAGAATGGCATACTATTCTGTTTGTGGGTTCCCTACAAATATAGTGTAACTTCGAGGTGTAATTTCTGAGATATGTCATCTGTTTTCGACCATGCTAAGGCCCTATATGATTCCTTGAAATCTGGCCAAACCATTAGCCCTATACGCGATGATATCAATAACGATATTCCAACCGCTTATGCCATACAGCAGGAGCTTGTAGAGTTACGCATGAATGATGGTGAGCGCATCGTGGGCAAGAAGATTGGTTTGACTAGCCCTGCGGTTCAGCAACAGCTTGGCGTAGACCAGCCGGATTACGGTATTTTGTTCCAAACGATGGACCGCAGTGCCACGGGTACAATCAGTATGGGTGAGCTGATGCAACCCAAGGTCGAAGGAGAATTGGCCTTCGTACTTAGAACAGACCTCCCCAACGCAGATTTGACCATGGATGAATTAAAAGCCGCGATTGCTGAAGTGCGAGCCTCCATTGAAGTCGTGGGGTCCCGAATCGAAGGCTGGAACATTCGTATCTCAGATACGATAGCCGACAACGCCTCCAGCTCGCACTACATTCTCGGGCAAGAAGGAAAACCTTTGGCTGAGGTGCAAACGGCTGAGGTACGCATGGCGTTGAAGAAAAACGGCACGGTGGCCAGTGAAGGCTCGGGCGCGGACTGTATGGGAGATCCTTTGAATGCAGCGTTGTGGTTGGCGAAGACCATGGCGGCAGGAGGACGACCCTTGATGAAAGGAGAGGTGTTACTATCTGGTGCGTTGGGGCCCATGGTTCCGGTCGAAAATGGCGATTCCTTTAAACTCGAGGTGGAGGGGTTTGCGCCAGTTGAGCTGCGCTTTACCGCCTAATGGATTAATTATAGATCAAATTAATAGCGACATCAAATTCTTTAAGCAAATGTCGAAGCGATTTTTGGTCAAGGACTACAAGTCCGTGACTCCCGGCCGAATACCGCTGCTGTTCAAAGCGTATCCTAATGATTTCGAAGGTGACGGAGACGATTTTGATGCAACGGAGGACGTAGAAGACGATGACCTTTAGTATTTTGGAGCCATGATACGAAAGAGGCTCCTTCCCATATTGGTCTTCCTTGTAGCTATAGCATCAGCTTATGGCCAGAAAACTTCCACATTCATTCCGGAACCAGGCGAAGGTTTTTCCTTCAACTCCTCTGCACTAATCCTAAGCGGAGCTCCTGGGGTGTTTTCACCCGGTGCCATTGCTAACAGCCAGGAAATTCATTTTATGCGGGACAATGTATTCGGCATATCACATTTTGCGTGGGCATGGGGCGTGGGCTATAGTGCGCACTTTTATCAAGGCAATTTGCATTTAGACGTACGTGAGGACGGTACCATGACCCCGGTTTACCTTACCGGTAATGATCATTCGAACCGATTCGCTACGGAATATGTCGATGGAAGCGTAGAGTTGCGTTACCGCGGCAATGTCAATAGTAAGGGGCGTTACAATCGAGTATATGTGGGCGCTTTGTTTGGCTATAAAGTAGATTCTTATTCCTACTACAAGGACCAAAACTATCGAGTGAAATTCTACAATATTGCTGGTTTCAATCCGTACCGCTATGGCGTGTATACGAAGGCAGGGCGGGGGCTGGTCAATGTGTTTGGATTTTATGGAATGAGCCCATTGGTGGTCGACGGACCGTTGTTGGATACGTGGCAGGAGGCCCGTAGCCTAAATCTTGGCTTGAGTATCACCCTTTAATTATTTCAACGGTACAGCGCTGCATGCTTCCCCATAGCTAATTTTCTTGGCAACGGGTTTGAGGTATTGAATGGCTTGCACATAGGCATCACGTGGAATGCGTTTGTCTCCACAACCTTTGAGGACGATGGGTTTACCTTTGAAGGTGCTGTAGTCCAATTTTCCCAAGACCTCTCTGAAATACTGGCTCCAAAAAGTTTCGGAATTGGGCGCCCAGATACTGGCAATTCCAAGGTCAGCCAATCTGCCCGAGAGCAGGATAGGTGCCCAAGTAGGGAAGATGAGGTCTTCACTGAGGTAGAGGCGAACAACAGTATTTTGATAGGCAGAGAAATCGTTAGCCTTAAGGGTATTGCGAAAGGCTGCTTCACGAAGCACGTCATCTCCCACGAGGGTGCAAAGGTCCAGCTCCGTCATGCGGGGCGGCAGGTAGTCCTCGAGATTGAAGGTGATTAGCGGACTTTGAGAGACCTTA
>DMQR01000106.1:0-220 GCA_003455605.1 Cryomorphaceae bacterium
AGCCTTTGCCTAAATGGTAGCGGAGTACCCCTGAATATTGTGGCCTCACCTCGATGAGGTTTTCAGCAAGACGGTGTTGGTCCGGACGTTCTCCCTTGAGGGTCTGCCCGCCGTTATTAAAGAAGATAATGGTCGAATCAGATTCAATATCCACATCGTGCTGCGAGATAAAAGGACCTTCGATTAATTCTATAACCTCTCCGGTAGATGGGCGGTAGTG
>DMQR01000106.1:612-4683 GCA_003455605.1 Cryomorphaceae bacterium
TCCGTCTTCCAAAACTGGCTGAATATCATTGATGTGAAGCGGATCACCTGGAGAATCTGATTTAATCAATAAATGGGTAAGGTCATTTTCTATGAGAATTTCCGTCACACTCTTGTGGTAGAGAATACGACCGGTTTCTGCATCGAACTGGGTAATTGTGTTGTCGATGAACGGAAATTCTCGTCCGTCAATATTAAATCTAGCCCCATAGTAAATGTGTTCGCCCTTGTCTTTAGTATAGGTATTGGCCCAAAAAGTATTATTCGACCCCATGTTGATTGCATGGTGGTGGGCGATGGTATCCTGCTTCCACAGGCGCTCACTATTCTTATCAATTTTGATGACGCCTGTTACGCCGTTCAATGAATAGATTAAACTCGAATCTGAGAGCATCAAGGAGTGCATGATGCGGTTGTGGGGATTCGCTAGACGGTCCACAGACCAAGTCTTCAATTCTTCACCGGTTCTTAGGTTGATGATGGCGATGGTACGTTTCCAATTCGCATTGGCATAACTAGTCAACACTTTAACATCTTCCTCCAACTCATTAATTGGCTCAAAATTCTCTGGGGAGGGCACGAAAACCAAGGGAAGTCGCTCGACCGCAGCCTTCGCAACCATTAATCGGTCTGGAAGCGTAGTAAAGAAGGTAATGGAACGACTGACCTGATGCGGTATCCATTGCTTGCCTTTTGTCGTTTCACGCACCAACCAGCCAAAGAGACTGAGTAGGGTCAATAGAACCACAACATTAGCAATATACAAGGGAATCTTGCGAAGAATTGATTTTAGCATATTGTCCAATTATTGGGCTCTAAAGGTAGTGCAATCACTTCTTAAATCTCGAGGATCAATCCGATGGTAGGAAGCAGTCTACCCGTATCGCTTTGAATGAGTTTCATGCTGTATTTACCAGCATCCATAGGGTCAATCACGGGTATTCCCGTATCATCGCGCTCCACGGTCAAATAAGGCATCAACGGAATATCGGAGCTGGTGAAGTTTTGTAAATCCAAGAACCAAGTCAAGCTGTAATTCTTCTTGTTGTAAGTTTTATCCAATCGAACGTCAATTACGCTGTAGGCTTTTAAGCGCTCGCCCATGATTTGGTCCACATCGAAAATCCCGCGCTGCAATACGTCCCAGTTTGCTATTTGAGCGCTGAGTTCTGTATCAAACGGAGTGTATGGCGTTCCTGTAGCCCAGCGGTATTTAGCACCTATCTGCCAGCCTTTACCCCAAACCTTTCCTAAGACAAGGTTGATGTTGTGGCGGTTATCCCATACCGTTGGTTTCCATTCTCTAGAAGCATTTAAACGCGTTTCACTATAACCAAAGTTGTAGCTCATAGTCCACCAATAGGTGCCTTTAAGTTTTTGTTGTAGGAATAATTCAAATCCATAAGCCCGGCCTTGAGCACGAGAAGAACTTACTTGGTCCCCGACAGCAACATAGGATCCAATGGCCTGTGTGAAGGCCATTTGGTCATTCCAGAAATAGGGCATTGAGATGTAATCCTTGTAATATCCCTCAAGAGAGAATCGATAAGTCTGCCCATTCTGGAACTCAATACCAGTAGCAGCTTGACTTACTCGGCCGGCGTAGCTGTATCTTGACCAATTATTCGCAGTATTCGCTAAAATCGTAATAGCCGGAGGCAACTGCGTGTAGCTTCCCAAGTTTCCTTGAACCGCCCATGAATCATTTAAATGATATTGCACACTCATACGAGGGGAGAGCTGCGTTAACGGATTAATAGTTGTCAAATTCAAGGTGTGTATATCCATACGTACCCCAACGCTTGTCGATAACCTACGCTCTAAATAATGACGGGTAAGATGGGTGAACGCTCCAGCACTTATAAAGTCTTGCTGTGCCAAATAATCCAAAGTATCAATTCGCTGAACAGCTATATCGTTGTTATAGCGCACGTTCCACATATCGAGACCATAGTCTCTCAATACTAGATTCAGGCCGTATTTCCATTGCCAATCGTTGCTGACCACATGGTGGACCACATTAAATCTTGTATTGGTCTCGGTGCTGCTGTATTCTAATTGTTTATCTCCCTCCAACCCCGTGTTGCTAATAAACTTCTCGGCTTGGTTGCCTACATGATCGCGGCTAAGCACGTATTCCCATCGACCATTGTCGGTAAAAGAGCGGTATCGGGCACCTAGAACTTCCGTTTGCTGCGTCCCTTCTGGGATATAGCCCACATTGTAAAGTAGGGCATCGCTGCCCCGTCCATTAGTGTACAATTTGTAGTCGTCCCATCCACCCACGCCGATAATGGTAAGGTCTTTTCTGGGCCCAATTTTGTGATGAACACGCAACTGCGCATCCTGATAGGTAGGTAATACCGGAATATTGAAAAGCTTGAAATAATGTTGCGAGAAGCTATTTCGACCACTCACGGTGATCAGGGTCTTATCGCTCACAGGTCCTTCTATCGTAACGCCATAATCCGTACCACCCTGCGTCGCACGCACTCCCCAGCGGTCAGCACGTGCATTACGCCCTTCGAGCTGAAGTACACCAGATAAGGCATCATCCACATCTGCAGGAAACCCTCCGGTTACTAAATCCATTCCCTGGATATGATCTAAGTTAATCAAACTCACCGCACCTCCCGAGGCTCCCTGAATACTGAAGTGATTCACCGTCGGAAGGGAAATTCCGTCTAACAAGTATCTGTTCTCGTTCGGAGCTCCACCACGCATGGCGATTGCATAGCCGAAGGAAGGTTTGGGCAATACACCCGGGAAATTCTGAATGACTTTACTCAAATCCAATACAGCGCCGGGCATGCGCATCATTTCAGAACGGTTGATATTCTTAATACTCAACGGCGTCTCCGGAGTACGATGAAAGGCATCGGCACGCACGGCTACTTCCTCTAAAGAAGTGACGCGTTCCACCAACAAGCTTACAAATTCAGGCTTGGTTGAGCGGATCTGAACTTCATGTAAAGTTTGAATCTGACCCGAAGGGCTGAGAGCTCGAACATTGTACAAGCCGGTAGGGAGGGATTCAAACACAAATTCACCCTCAGCATTAACGGTCGTTTGGCGTGTAAATGTACCTTGAATTACTTCTACGGTCCAATTATCCAATGGACTGAGGTTCAGTGCATCAAGAGCATCGCCTTGCAGTGTACCTAAGTTTTGAGCCCAGCCCGAAAGGGAGATGAAAAATGCGACGGTTATGTAGGGGAAAACGTTACGCATGTTAAAGAAAAATTTGATTGCAAAGTTAGGGTCCAAACCTCAAATTAAATCGCTGCAGTCTTAACTTTTTTGAGCACTAACAACTGCCAGCCGTGGCGGGCCATCAACTGCCTCGATGCCATATGTTGAGAACATAGCTAGCACATACTGAAGTTTAGGCTGTGGGCAAATTCACATCTACAAAAGATGGTCGGCAGCAATGCTCGCGATTTGGATATTCTGCTTAGTATTCATCGTATAGCCCAGACCCAAGATCCATCCCTTCACCATAGGGATGAGCCTATGGGAGGCGAATTGCTCATCTTCGTTGTAGTCCACGTCGATAGTCAAAGGCACTTCCACGCGATTGTCGCGAAGGTATTCAGCAGTTTCTATGCTGTCTTGAGCTTCTTTAAATAGGCGGGCAATCATGTCATTAATCAGCGGTTCCCTACGCTTGTGGTAGATATAATGCACTCCCTTGCCGAGGTGCCGAAATGCGATGACGGTGACGTAAATGGTTTGGCCGCCAATGTTTTGGGAATCCGACCCCACACTTAAAGTCGCCGCAGGATGTGCTCCTAAATACGATAGAACATATGCAGAGAGATTTTCGATAATAGTTCCGTCTAGTTTCCGATATTGTAACTGCATCAGCGTGAAGTTCAAAAATGTTTTCTAGAGAAGAAAAAAAAGACCTAAATACTTCATTTTTCCAACTTTTTATTAAACGCATGTCGCGGCATAAAAGTTTGGGTGGGGGAGGAATTCGCTGGGAAAGCTACAGTACTGGCGTTCGCGGTATTTTCTTTCGAGTATTGACTTTTCCAGAGGTTGGTTTGGCCATAGATTTACAA
This sequence comes from Cryomorphaceae bacterium, assembly GCA_003455605.1. Lineage (GTDB taxonomy): Bacteria > Bacteroidota > Bacteroidia > Flavobacteriales > Schleiferiaceae > UBA10364. The sequence goes on from DMQR01000106.1 coordinate 4,679, forward strand.
TTCAT
>DMQR01000168.1:0-4069 GCA_003455605.1 Cryomorphaceae bacterium
ATATTTTGCGTGGCTCCATGACGGCCATCCTATCGCAAAATAATGCCGACCAGTTAGAAAATTGGGGCAAGCATAAAGGCAAATCCGAAACCCACCTGCGTGCCGTCATCCGTCAAGGGATTATCCGTCACTACCTCGAGAAAAACATCGAATCCTATGGAACGGTGCAAGTCACCGAGAAAGGAAATACACGTAAATTGCCAAAGGCATTCCAGGTTAGAAAAGAATTAGACTATACGACCTTGAACAGTGGCGTCAATGAGACGAAAAAGGTCGTCGCCATGGACCAGGGGCTGCTAAGTATTCTCAAAGACCTAAGGAAGAAGATCGCCAATAGTAAGGACGTTCCTCCGTATGCTGTTTTTGCAGAAAACTCTCTGAGCGAAATGGCCACTATCTATCCTTGTACCCTTGACGAATTGAAAAACATTCAAGGAGTCGGTGAAGGGAAAGCTAAGAAATTTGGGCACCCTATGGTGGAGGCTATTGCAGCCTACGTGGAAGAAAACGACATCGATCGTCCACAGGACATGGTCTTTAAGAGCGTGGCAAATAAGAGTGCGTTGAAGGTTTACATTATCCAAAGCACAGACCGCAAACTGCCATTCGACGATATTGCCAGCGCCAAAGGATTGAAGATGGCGCAGCTCATTGAAGAAATGGAGAGCATCGTCTTGAGCGGCACCAAGATCAACTTCGATTATTACCTCGAAGACATCATGGACGAGGACAGCATAGAAGAGGTATTCGACTTTTTAACGGAAGAGTGCGAAGAAGGCTCTATGAATGAACTTCTCGAAGAATTTGGAGACGATTATGACGAGCAAGAATTGCAACTGCTCCGGTTGAAATTCTTCTCAGATGTAGCGAATTAGAAAAAACCCGCGGATGCGGGCTTTTTTAGTTTTTAAAGTAGAATTCTAAATCTTGCGGGCTGCTCGATAATAGCAGGTTTGCCGTGACTGTGCTGAATTCTAGAATGCTTTGGATGGTTTTTTCAGACGCTCCCACGTCCAAGTTTTCATAGGGTAAGGTTTTCGCCATAGTGTATCTGTTAGTGATACATCAATAACGGTACTTATTCCTGCTTCGTATATCCTACTTAGATTTTTATTGTTCCAGGCTGATATTGTGCTGCTCCATCAGCTTTTGAATGTTACTGATTGCGTAACGCATGCGACCTAACGCTGTATTAATACTCACCCCTGTTTCTTCAGCAATGTCCTTGAAACTATACTCACAGAACATACGCAGATGAAGCACCTTTCGCTGTTCTTCCGGCAAAAAATCAATCAATTTGTGAAGGTCTTCATTGATTTGGGCTTCGATCCAATTTGCCTCTAGTGGACGATCCGATTCACCATAGGTATCGAATACCGTATACTCACCAGTGCACCGAACTTCCTTTTTACGCGTTTCTCGACGGAAAAAATCTAATGTGGTATTGTTGGCAATACGCAAAGCCCAAGGCAGGAACTTCCCTTTCTCCTCGTAATTCGACTTACGTAAGGATTTGATAATCTTAATGAAGGTCTCTTGAAACAAATCATCCGCAACGTCCTGATTTTGGACCTTGGAATAAATCTGTAAAAAGATGCGTTGTTGATGTCTTCGGATTAACATCTCTAAAGCACGCTCGTTTCCACTACGGTAGAGTTCCACAAGAACGTGGTCCTCACTCTGATTTAACATCATAAATTCAAAATTTAGCGTAGCAGTTTCTCGATAAGCAATACTTTTTTTGGTCTATACTGAGACGAATATAGGATAAAGTTCCAAATACCGTTCCAAATATTCAAAGCTTTAACGGTTTTTCACAAACAAGTAAAGGATTACTTTTGTTGTTTATCCCTATTTGCTCATGACCCCAACCATCGACATTAAACGTGCAGAAGTTCATAACCTGAAACAAGTTTCAGTCGGTATTCCGCGCAATAAATTGGTCGTGATTACTGGAGTTAGTGGGTCGGGTAAATCGACCCTTGCCTTTGACACCCTATTTGCAGAAGGCCAAAGACGATATGTCGAAAGCCTTAGTGCCTATGCGCGACAGTTCCTGGGAAAGTTGGACAAACCTAAGGTAGAATCCATCAAAGGAATCCCTCCTGCCGTCGCCATTCAGCAAAAAGTGAGTAGCCGAAATCCAAGATCGACTGTCGGAACGACCACTGAGATTTATGATTACTTAAAACTGCTCTTTGCACGAATTGGCCGCACCTATTCTCCCATTTCCGGAGAAGAAGTCAAACGACACCAAGTCCAAGATGTCATTGCTCACCTAAATACGCTCGAAGAAGGAACGCGATTCATGATTATCGCTCCAGTGACTTATAGCGATAGGACGGCAGAACAGCACCTAAATATCCTTGCCCAGCAGGGTTTCTCGCGCATCCTTTACAACGGCAGCGTAGAACGCATTGAAGATGTAATTCAACAAAGAACCTATAACGAAGACACTATTCACCTTGTGGTTGATCGCGCAGTCATTCGACCAGGAGATGAAGAAAATGAGTACCGCCTGCAAGATTCCATCCAAACCTCCTTCTTTGAGGGACGCGGAGAATGTTGGATTGATTTTGCAGATGGTGGAGCTCCCTTGATTTTCAATAATCTTTTCGAATTAGATGGCATGAGCTTTACCGAGCCTTCCACCGATTTGTTCAGCTTCAACAACCCCGTAGGAGCCTGTCCATCATGTGAAGGATTTGGGAGTATCATGGGTATTGACGAAGATCTAGTTATTCCCAACCCACACCTTAGCGTATATGAAGGCGTTGTCGCGCCATGGCACGGTGAAACGATGAAGCGGTGGAAAGAAAAATTCATCCTTGGCGTTGCGGCACATAACTTCCCTATTCATAGGTCCTACATCGACTTAAATGACGCTGAAAAGCAATTGTTATGGGAAGGTGCTAAAGGCATTAAGGGTATTGACGATTTCTTTAAATACATCGAGAGCAAGAGTTATAAAATTCAGTTCCGCGTGATGTTGAGCCGTTATCGCGGAAGAACAAAGTGCCCTACTTGTAAAGGAAAAAGATTACGCCCGGAATCGGGCTATGTAAAAATCAACAACATGGCTATTGAGGCCTTGGTGGAAATGCCGCTGAATAAACTGCAGCAATGGTTCGAAAATTTAGTGTTGAGCGAACAAGATTCGGCCATTGCCAAGCGTCTTTTGGTGGAAATTGGAAGCAGGTTGGGATTCCTCATAGATGTAGGCCTTCCCTATCTAACCTTAAATCGAGTAAGCAGCACTTTGAGTGGCGGCGAGAGCCAGCGTATACAATTGGCCACCTCACTCGGTTCTTCACTTGTAGGCTCACTTTACATTATGGACGAACCTAGTATCGGTCTTCACGCGAAGGATGCCGAGCAACTCATCAAAGTGATAAATGCATTACGAGACAAGGGTAATACCGTGGTAGTGGTCGAACACGAGGAGGCCTTTATGCATGCGGCCGATTATTTAATCGATATCGGTCCAGCAGCGGGTAATTTGGGCGGAACCATAGTTGCGGAAGGCACCCCAAAAGAGGTTCTGGCCAATACGAATTCCCTAACTGCACAGTACCTGAACGGCAGCAAAAGAATTTCAAATCCTTTGGCCCTGAGAACGGCAAAAAAATGGATCGAAATTAAAGGTGCTCGACACCATAATCTCAAGGGTTTTGACGTTCAATTTCCTTTAGGGATATTCAGTGTAGTTGCTGGAGTAAGCGGATCAGGCAAAAGTACGCTGATTAAAAAGATTCTATACCCCGCATTGAAGAAGCACTTCCATGAAGTAAGCGAGCGACCAGGTATTCACAAGGAGCTTTGCGGTGATTTGGGAACCATTGACCAAGTGGAATTGGTCGATCAAAATCCCATTGGAAAATCAAGCCGATCTAACCCAGTTACCTATTTAAAAGCTTACGACGATATTAGAAATCTTTACGCCTCTACTGAACTAGCGAAGATTAGAGGTTATAAAGCGAAGCACTTCAGCTTTAATACGGATGGTGGTCGCTGTGATGCTTGTCAAGGTGAAGGTGAGGTAACCATTGAAATGCAATTTATGGCTGAT
>DMQR01000168.1:4411-6935 GCA_003455605.1 Cryomorphaceae bacterium
CCTTGTGAGACGTGTGCTGGTAAGCGATTCAAAGCCGAAGTCCTTGAGATTACCTATAGGGACAAGAACATTGCAGATATTCTAGAAAGCACCATTGATGAAGCTATTGACTTTTTCAAAACTCACAAGCAACAAAAAATTGTTAAGAAGCTACAGCCGCTTCAAGATGTAGGACTAGGCTACGCCCAGGTGGGACAAAGTAGCTCGACATTGAGTGGCGGTGAAGCACAACGCGTCAAACTAGCCTTCTTTCTATCTAAGGGTGAAAAAGTAGGGCACACGCTTTTCCTTTTCGACGAACCGACTACAGGCCTACATTTTGACGATGTCAATAAACTTTTGAAGGCGTTCGATGCATTGGTAGAAATGGGACATACGGTTTTAGTGATTGAACACGACCTCGATGTTATCGCTAGAGCAGATTACCTTATTGAGATTGGTCCAGAGGGCGGAGAGCTAGGTGGCCACTTATTGTACGCTGGTCCACCTAAAGAGATTATTCAAATGAAAGAAAGCCCAACACGGGCTGCTTTGATTGAGCAAGGAAAAGTCTGAAGTGAGACTAATTAAATTCTATATGCATAGTATCTCATGCTGAATTCGAATTTCTACACTTACCGAGTCTCAATAGAGGCACTATATTGAATTTATACTTATATTTATTGCCTACCTTTATTGGTAGCTTAGGTTTATTGGTTTGGTGTACGGCTCGCTCTGCGGGCCGTACTTCTTTATACTAACTTCAATTTCCAGTGGTACATCAAGACCGCTGCCGCCACGCTAACATTAAGACTATCGACAGCCTCTCCTTCCATCGGTATAATTACATTGGTATATCCTTGGTGAAGCCAGTGGGAACTTAATCCACCGCTTTCCTCGCCGAGAATAATAGCCGATTTGCCTGGCCAATCCAGTTCAAACATAGATACCGAATCCGTGTGCATGTGTGTAATGTATATCTTAAAGCCGTGTTGTTCTAGTAGCGACTGTACCTCCTGACTAGTGCCTGAAACAGTTGGGACTTCAAAAATGGCACCTGTTGCATTTCTCATGACATTTGGGCCGTACAGATCTAAGGCCGCATCTGCAAAAAATACTGCAGCCATGCCAGCAGCCTGTGCTGTTCGAAGAATGGCCCCAGCGTTACCAGGCTTCTCAATCCCCTCTACTACTAAAACCCCGCGAGCCTCGCTTAACAAGGAGCCGAGCTCATCTAATTTCCAATAACGTTGTTTGAATAACCCAACGTGCGCCACTGTGCCACTGCGGTAAGCGATCTTTTCAAACACCTTAGAACCGGCGATATAATGTTGCTCAAAGGACTGCATCCAATGAGCCTGTGGGGTATTTTCCTTTGACCAGAGCTCCACCCCTGTCCATCCGGTCGCTAAGGCACGCTGAATCTCACGAGCACCTTCTACGACACAGAGCCCACTCTGCTTGCGAGCACGGGACTTTGTCAATAATTGGACAATCTCCTTTACTTTTGGATTCGAAGTGCTTGTGATTAAATCATTCATAATGGGCAAAAAGGATAAACCAAAGAAAATCAATTTAGAGGACTTAGGAGGCTTTGTTTTCAGCACAAATCAGGATTTTGAACCACCAGTGGAAGATACCGAAGAGTTTTTGGACCCTTCCGAGCAATTGCTGCTTTGTCATTTTGAAAAAAAAGGCCGAGGTGGGAAGCAAGTAGTGATCATTAAGGGATTCGAAGGACCAGAAGAACAACTCAAAGAATTGGGAAAAGAACTCAGAAAATTTTGCGGGGTCGGAGGATCTGTGAAAAACGGTGAAATCCTACTTCAAGGCAATGTACGCGACAAAGCCATAGATAAACTCATATCTCTGGGATACGGCACCAAAAGAATCGGAGGATAAGCACTAATACTTAATTGATCTCAATTGAGCCCCTATACTAAGCTAGCCTTAAGCGTCTCTTATGAAACTATGCGTCGTCCCAAAAGCGCTCGATTATAGGCCGCCTCATATTTCGGAACAATAGATTCAATTCCGAAGCCCTTCGCATGTTCAAAAGCGTTTATTTTAAACTCCATAAGCTTCTCAGGATTTTGAAGGAGTGCTAAACCGTGCGCTACCATGCAAGCTACATCTCCCACAGGTGACAAATACCCAGTATGACCGTGCACATTCACCTCGGGAATACCGCCAGAGTTCGTGGATAAAACTGGTACTCTAGCGGCCATAGCCTCTAAGGCCACTAAACCAAAACTCTCGGTTTCTGACGTCAAGAGAAACAAATCACTCATACAAAGCAATCGACGAACTTCATTGGTCTTCCCGAAGAACTTTACACAATCTGTTAGTCCTAGTTCGCGTACTTGCCACTCCGCCTTTTCTCGTTCAGGACCATCACCTATCATAAGAAGAACTGCATTTTCTTGATTACGTATACCAGCGAAGACATTAATGATATCTGGAATTCGCTTCACCTTTCTCATGTTTGAAATGTGTGTGATGATCTTCTCTCCATTTGGCGCAATCTGTGCACGACGACAATTCT
>DMQR01000168.1:7337-8685 GCA_003455605.1 Cryomorphaceae bacterium
AACGAATCTAGAGTATCCTCTCGTAGACTCTCACTCACGGAAGTTACCACATCACTCTTATTAATGGAGAAGTTGACCGCTGGTTTGTAGGAAGGGTTCTTACCTACTAGAGTAATATCTGTACCATGCAAAGTCGTGACTACCGGAACGTATTTACCATGCTCCTCTAAGAGAATTTTCTTTGCCATGTATGCCGCATAAGCATGTGGAATTGCGTAGTGTACATGGAGTAGATCTAATCCCTCATTAATCACTGTATCTACCATTTTAGAACTCAACGCGAGCTCATAGGGTTGATATTCGAACAGCGGATAATCGTGTACGTTTACCTCGTGATAATAGATATTCTGATCAAGGGTATTAAGCCGTACCGGCTGACTATAGGTAATGAAATGTACTTCATGACCTTTTTTAGCCATCTGTATGCCCAATTCTGTGGCCACTACACCTGATCCACCATAGGTAGGGTAACAAACTACACCAACTTTCATTTTTGTTAGGGATTAATTCAAGGCGTCGTAAAGATATCCCTGAATATTTGTTCGGACATCTAAGGTACTGAGTTTCCAATTCTCCGCATCCGGGTAAGTCCGATTACTTAAGAATATGTACAATAATCCCTCTTTAGGGTCCATCCACACCATAGTTCCAGTGAAGCCAGTATGGCCGAAACTAAGATCTGAGGCACAAGTACAACTTGGACCTGGGCCATCGTCTAATTGTCTTTTATCAAAGCCCAAACCACGTCGGTTATCAGTTTCACAAAAAGCACAACTACTGAACTTTTCAATGGTAGATTCTTGGAAATACCGTACACCACCATAATAACCGCCGTTAAGATAAATTTGCATCATCTTGGCCAAATCATTGGTATTAGCGAACAAGCCGGCGTGCCCTGAAACACCCCCAAGCAATGCTGCGCCCATATCATGCACACGACCGTGTACGGTCGTATTACGCCAATATCTGTCGACTTCCGTGGGTATCAGCTCATCTAGTTTAAAGCCTTTTTTTAAGGGGTTGTAGGTAAGCCGCTGAGCGCCAATTGGTCCGAAAAAAGTTTTGACCACCCACTGATCCAAAGGTTCGTTAAAACGCTCCTCTAACATCTCCTGAAACATATAATAACCTAAATCTGAATAACGGTATTCCTGGGCCTTCATCTCACTCTTCGCGAGCATGTGAAACATGGTATCCTTAATATTATTGCGCACATACATACGCTCATGTATTTGAGAATATCCTATCTGTCGTGTAAGGCTATACCAGTAATCCCTTGCACTATCAGATATTATAGTGTGTTCATAATAAGGTATCCAGGCATCCAGTCCACTTTGATGAGCCAATA
>DMQR01000160.1 GCA_003455605.1 Cryomorphaceae bacterium
CGTATTGAAGTGGTGCACGGTGGCGCAACGAGTGCTCGAGGCATCGGTGCGATGACTGGGGTGGTGAATATCATAATGAAATCGCCCTCAAAAAAATTAAATGCCGGTTATTCGCTTTCCACGGGCGAACATGATTTAGTCAACAGCAGTTTTTACATAGGTAAAAAATTAGGAAAGTGGGGGGCCCAATTCGGCCAGCAATCTCAGCAAACCTCTGGGTATATTTCAAATACCGATTTCGAAAGTCAGAAGTTCATAGTGAATTTATCGCGCGATTTCAACCTAGGGAAGGAAGAGGGTACGCTCTCGATTTTCTACGCGGAAAACCAGAAGGCTTTTGGTGCACAGAATTACTACACTTCGGCCTTCCCGGATCAATTTGAAGCCACATCGACACGTGTATTTGCATTCGGATTGGACGAAACCATAGGACAGAAGACAGATTTAACATTCGATATGAATGTCGTTACCGGGACGGACCGCTTTGAGCTGTATCGCGAGACGGCCGGTTTAGGTGGTTTTGATGCCAGTGAAGTTGCCTACAATAAACTTCCTTCTGGCAGGTACTATCGGGCTACAGACGCTGATAGCGCTGCTACTTGGTACGGAGGGCCAAATTTCCACCAGACCCTCATCTTTAATTTGAACACTCGCCTGAGCCACCGTTGGAACGTCGAAAACGAGACGAGTTTCGGATATAACCAGCGCTATGATGAGATTCATTCCAACGTGCTAGGAGGAGATTTTGGGGATATATACCTCGTACCGGGCTGGGACGATTATACTATGGACAAGGGTGCCTCCACCGCAGATTTTTCTTTGTTTGCCGAGCATAAGTTTATCCGAGGCAGATACCAAATTCGTGCGGGTGGGATGTTGAACTACCATGATGGTCCATCTCAGGATTCTTCTTACTTCTTCGGGCCATCGGCAGATCTACTATACCGTTTGACCAAAACAGCGTCTCTCTACGCTACAATGAATAGGTCAATGCGATACCCTACTTATACGGATTTGTATTACAACCGCGGTGGTGCTCAAGGGTCTATCAATCTAAAACCCGAAACGGCATGGAATTTCGAGGCAGGGTATAAAGCAAAATGGGGCGACCTATATATTAATGGCGCCCTGTTTCACAGGCGTTCCAGAGATTTAATAGATTGGGTGACTTATCCGGATGATCCGACCGCATATGCTTCTAATATTACAGCTCTTTCACTCACTGGAGTAGAAGGTGGGATGATCTACACGGCAAAGAAGAGAAAGCAGATGCTCAGACGAGCTTCCGTCCAAGCAGCCTTTATGAAAGGCACAAGTCCGGAGGCAGCTTATGCGAGCTTGTATGCACTGGATTACTTACAGGCCAAGATTACGGCACGTGCAACGCAGAAATTAGGCTTAGGCTTTTTCGCGAATTACACCTTAACCCTTCAAGATCGAGTGGGTACCTACTACAGCGGAGGCGCCGAAGTAGTCTATGCACCTTTTGCTCTGCTTGATATAAAAGTGTACTATGCGCCTGCAGCAGGCTTGTTTAAACGCCAATTCCCCTTCCAAGCGTTTTTAAACATCAACAATGCCTTCGATACTCAATATTATGACCGCGGGAATGTTATTCAGCCGGGACGTTGGGTGAGTATGGGATTTGAGTTTAGATTCAGATAAGTCGAAAATTTTTCATGCTCAAAAAGCACCCTTGCATGGGCGCTGTCTTATTTCAGCTTTTCGTTGTTGTGATGTCTCTCGTGGTCCCGTTCTCGCTTGACATTCATCTTTTTATCGAAGGCCGTTTGCAAATCAGTGCCGGTTTGATTGGCAAGGCAGAGTAATACAAAGAGCACATCGCTAAGTTCTTCGCCCAAATCCTTGACCTTATCACTTTCCTTTTCACTTTGCTCGCCATAGCGACGCGCAACAATTCTAGCCACTTCGCCTACCTCTTCGCTAAGCTGGGCCATATTGGTGAGCTCATTGAAGTAACGGACACCATGATTTTCAATCCATTGGTGAACTTCTTCTTGTAATTTTCCTAAAGGTAAATCTGGATTAATGTTGATGGGATCTGAGGCCATTATTCTTTGTTTTTTGAATCTATCCAAATAGTCACCGGACCGTCGTTGACCAAATGTAATTTCATATCTGCACCAAATTTACCACCTTTTACGGGTAGGTCACTTTCCATCCATAAGTGCTCCATGAAATACTCGTACAACGGCTCACTGTGATGAGGTTTTGATGCTTTGTAATAGCTCGGTCTATTGCCTTTTTTGGTGCTTGCGTGTAAAGTGAATTGGCTGATGACCAAAAACTCCCCGCCGACCTCCTGCACGCTGAGGTTCATGACTTTGTCTTGATCGGGAAACAGGCGCATTTTCGCTATTTTACTGCACAACCAGCGTGCATCCTCCTCCGTATCCTCGAATTCTACACCGAGGAGAATCAATAGCCCCTTTTCTATTTCATTGTGTACTTTACCGTCGACGACGACCTTAGCTGCAGAAACTCTTTGGAGCAGGGCACGCATGTTTAATTGAAAGCTGGGTTAGGGAACAAGATTAATCGATCACCAAAGGACTTATACATTTCATTCAGCTCGAACCCTTGTAGGCCACGGCTCAACGTTAGTTCACTTGCTTCGCCCAGACTTGAAGTCAAAACTAAAGCCACACGATTTCCAGAGGCGTATTCGCGCATCGTAATATTTTCAGCGTATTTACCGTACTGAGGTTGGCCTGTCATCATACTTGGGAAAACCTGTAAATCTTGCTTCTGTAAATCTTGCATGATGTCCATGGCATCTTTTTCAGGCGACATCAAAATAACCTCCATGCCTGCTTCACGGCACATGTGGATTAATTCCATGGCAGCAGGCTCGTATTGATTGCTGCAGTATCCGCGAAGTTCTCCGATGCTAAATTCGTCACCAATACTGCCAAAGTTCACGAAATACTCATAAGTCATGTTTTGATTGAACAACAGGAATGCCGCATCGATAAACACTGCTTGTCCCATTGATTCACCACTATTCATCATTGAGCGGACACGGTCCGAGGCTATACGCATATTTTGGCTGTAGAGGTAGCGGGCCTCGGCATTTTTTACGGACCAATTCAGTGCTTCATTCACCTCCTTAACCACTGGAGCCGGTGCAGCAGCTTCTGCCGCTTCTTTCTGTGTGCCACATGAGGCCAATGCCAATGCACTAATAATCAGTGCTGCGGTAATGTGTAGTTTCATCTTGATCATTTAGTTGGTTAAGATAACTCTCGTATCGAGTCGATGCAATTTTATGTTCGTCGAGGGCGCTTTTTACGGCGCACTGTGGTTCATTAATGTGCTTGCAATTATGGAATTTACATTCCTTACTAATGGCAAAAATTTCTGGGAAGAAATGGCTGAGGTCGGTATCCTCCATGTTTACCAAGCCAAAACCCTTAATCCCTGGTGTATCAATAATATCGCCACCCATTTGCAGCGGATGCATCTCTGCAAAAGTCGTTGTGTGCTGTCCCTTATTATGGCTGCTACTTAAAACGCCAGTTCTAAGGTTTAAGCGAGGTTCTATAGCATTAATGAGCGTACTCTTACCTACACCACTGTGTCCGCTGAGTAAAGTAGTTTTTCCTTTGAGCAGGGAAGCCAATTCTGCTAATCCTTGGCCCTCGTTGGCCGAGGTTTCTATGCAGTGGTATCCTATAGCTGAATAAACAGCTTTTCTGTAGACCAGTTCGCTTTTGATCTTCTCGCTGTCGTATAAATCATATTTATTGAAGACGATAATCGTAGGAATGTTATAGGCCTCGGCTGTGGATAGGAATCTATCCATAAAACCCGTTGAAGTGGCCGGTTGTGCCAACGTAGTTACCAACAAGGCTTGGTCCATATTCGCAGCGATTATGTGCACACGCTTGCTGAGATTCACACTTTTACGAATGACGTAGTTTTTACGGTCTTCAATGCCGTCGATAATGCCTTGGGCCGCATCTTTTTCTTCCGGCTCGAAAGACACAAAATCTCCAACCGCTAAGGGGTTGGTACTTTTAATGCCAGCTACTCGAAACTTTCCTTTGATGCGGCAATCGTAAAGCTGTCCTCCGTCCTTTTCTCGAACGAGATACCAACTCCCAGTACTTTTTACAACGACGCCTTTCATGCCAATTAAAATAGGGAATTAACGCTTGGGGTACATGTTGTCGTAATACTCCTGATAAGTCCCTGAGGTTACGTTTTTCAACCACTCGGCATTGCTTAAATACCAATCGATGGTGATGGCCAGTCCTTCTTCAAAAGTCACGCTTGGCGCCCAGCCCAATTCTGTGTTGATTCTGGTCGCATTAATGGCATATCTACGGTCGTGACCCGGGCGATCTTTGACATAGGTAATAAGCTTCTCACTACTTCCTTTTTCACGGCCCAATTTCTCGTCCATCTGCGCGCACAACACCTTGATAAGATCTATGTTGGCCCATTCATTAAACCCACCAATGTTGTAGGTCTCGCCGTTCTCACCTTTGTGGTACACCAGATCAATGGCACGAGCATGATCCATGACGTACAACCAATCGCGCGTGTACTGACCATCGCCGTATACCGGCAATGGCTTTTCTTCCAAGATATTATTGATAAACAGCGGGATGAGTTTCTCCGGGAATTGGTTCTGGCCGTAGTTATTTGAACAATTGGTCACTACATAAGGGATGCCGTAGGTCTCGCCATAGGCACGCACAAAGTGATCCGAAGACGCTTTCGACGCACTGTAGGGACTGTTTGGATCGTACGGCGTCGTCTCTTCAAACAAACCCTCTTTACCCAAGGTGCCGTACACTTCGTCGGTAGAAATGTGGTAGAAGCGCTTGCCCTCGAAATCATCGTGAATGCGCTTAAAGCTGTTAAGCAAATTCACCGTACCCAAGATGTTGGTGCGTACAAAGGCCAATGGATCCTCGATGGAACGGTCCACATGACTCTCCGCCGCTAAGTGAATCACCCCTTCCGGCTGGTATTTGTCAAACAATGTATCAACGGCTGCTGCATCTACGATATCCACGCGCTCAAACAGATAATTTGGGGCCGATTCGATATCGCTCAAGTTCTCCAGGTTCCCGGCATAGGTCAGCATGTCCACATTGATGATTCGGTATTCGCTGTACTTGTTTACAAACAAGCGAACGACGTGAGAGCCAATAAATCCGGCACCGCCGGTGATGATGATGTTCTTCATATTAGTTTTCTTGAGTCAACGACTGCTCAAAATTCCAAGCATCACGAAGCATGTCCTCCAATGTTTTTTGTGGGGTCCAATTCAAAACGCGCTGTGCCTTACCAATGTTCGCGTACACCGCAGGTACATCCCCAGCGCGACGTGGCGCAAGGCTGTATGGAATAGCAATTCCTGTGGCGCGTTCAAAAGCACTTATCATTTCCAACACCGTCGATCCGTTTCCAGATCCCAGATTGATAACATCATATCCCTTCGTCTTGCCGTCGATCAAATGTTGAACAGCCAAAATATGGGCTTTGGCAATATCAATGACGTGAATGTAATCTCGGATGCAAGAGCCGTCGCGAGTATCATAATCCGACCCGAATACTTTTAATTCTGTACGCTTACCAATGGCAGTTTCGGTGATATAGGGAACCAAGTGGTGCGGTTCGCCATCTTGGAATTCGCCAATGATACTTGTGGGGTGGGCGCCGATAGGATTGAAATAACGCAAGCTAAGTACATCTAAAGTTCCGGTCGCTGCGGTATCTCGGAGGATTTCCTCACCGATTTTCTTGGTATTGCCGTACGGGCTTTCCGCAGGTTGTACGGGCGCATTTTCATCTACATGTGGGTTTTCTGGAGTGCCATATACCGTGCAAGAACTCGAGAAAACAATGCTGCGAATGCCGTGGGCCTCCATACTTTGAAGAAGGTTAACGGTACTCAACAAATTATTGTGGTAATACTTTAGCGGTGCCTCTACGCTTTCATTAACCAAGAGGAATGCGGCAAAGTGAATGACACCTGAAATATCTGGGAACTCTTCAAACACTGTATCTACTGCAGCGCGGTCGCAGAGCTCTACTTGGCGGAAGGTAATTTCTTTTCCGACAATACGTTCGATACGATCCTTGACCTCAATGGGGCTTTCGCTTAGGTTGTCGATCACAATGGGATGGTAGCCGGCTTTGATCAACTCCACAACAGTGTGAGAGCCTATATAGCCGAGTCCGCCTGTGATTAAGATTTGGTTCATGGTTGGTTAGTATCTTTTGTAATCTTCGAAATCGCGGTGCTCCTTCCGGTACAGTCGATCTTCGGGTAAATTCTTAAACCAAACGTAGGTTTTCTCCAATCCTTCAGCGCGCATCACCTTTGGTTCCCAGTCCAATACTTCTTTAGCCTTGCTGATATCGGGTTGGCGCTGCATCGGGTCGTTCACCGGTAGTTCTTTGTATACCACTTTTTGTGTGGTTCCCGTGAGTTTGATGATCTCCTGGGCAAAATCGCTAATCGTGATTTCGTGTGGGTTGCCAATGTTGACGGGCTGTGCGTAATCGCTCATCAGCAAACGGTAAATCCCTTCAACGAGGTCGTCTACATAGCAGAACGAGCGAGTTTGAGAACCGTCGCCGAAGATGGTTAAATCTTCACCGCGCAATGCTTGCCCAATAAAAGCTGGCAATACCCGTCCGTCGTTCAATCTCATGCGCGGTCCGTAGGTATTGAAGATGCGCGCGATGCGCGTTTCCAGACCGTGGTAGGTGCGATAGGCCATGGTCATTGCCTCCATGAAGCGCTTGGCCTCATCGTATACCCCGCGTGGGCCTACTGGGTTCACGTTGCCCCAATAATCTTCCGTTTGTGGGTGGACTAGTGGGTCGCCGTATACTTCAGAGGTCGACGCTACGAGGATGCGTGCGCCCTTATTGAGTGCTAAACCCAAGAGATTGTGTGTCCCAAGGGAGCTCACTTTCAAGGTCTGGATGGGGATTTTCAAGTAATCAATAGGGGAGGCTGGTGAAGCGAAATGGAGGATATAGTCCAATTTTCCCGGTACGTGCACAAAGGTGCTTACATCGTGGTGGTAGAAAGTGAATTTTGGATGGCCGCTGAGGTGCTCCAGATTCTCCATGTTCCCCGTGATGAGGTTGTCCATAGCAAGAACCTCATCACCATTAGCAATGAATCGGTCACATAAATGAGAACCTAAAAAACCTGCCGCGCCTGTGATGAGTACTTTTGCCATTAGATCTGCTGTCCTTGGCCGATGCCGTAATAATCAAACCCTATTTCCGCTAGGGTTTCTCTGCGGTAGAGGTTGCGTCCGTCAAATAAGACCTTGCCGTTCATCGCTCCGGCCACCTTGTTCCAATCTGGTACTCGGAATTCTGTCCATTCGGTGATCAGTGCCAAGGCATCTGCACCTTCTGTAGCTTCGAGGTAGCTGTTGCAGTAGGTGATGCTATCGCCGAGCTGGTGCTTAGCCTCTTCCATAGCGACTGGGTCGTACGCGCGAACGTGTGCGCCAGCGCTGATCAAAAGGTTGGCGATGACCACTGAAGGTGCCTCGCGCATGTCGTCGGTATTTGGTTTGAAGGATAGCCCCCAGAAAGCAACAGTCTTGCCTTGAAGGTCGCAGCCGAAGTAGGCGTTTATTTTATTGAACAGTACACTCTTCTGATCGTCGTTCACTGCCTCAACAGCTTCGAGAATACGCATGGTGTGTCCGTTTTCTCGGCCCGTACGCGCCAATGCTTTTACGTCTTTTGGGAAACAAGAGCCTCCATACCCAATACCCGGGTAGATGAACTTGTTGCCTATTCTTGGATCTGAACCAATGCCCTTGCGCACCCAGTTCACATCGGCACCCATCTTCTCACACAGGTTGGCAATGTCGTTCATGAAGGAAATCTTCGTGGCCAACATGGCGTTTGCTGCATATTTAGTCATCTCCGCAGAAGGGATGTCCATAAAGATCACCGGGTGACCGTTCAAAGTAAACGGACGGTAGAGCTTGTCCAATGTTTTTTGGGCCTGCTCGCTGTCCACGCCCACCACGATGCGGTCGGGCTTCATGAAGTCGTCGATGGCCGCACCCTCTTTCAAGAACTCTGGGTTCGAAGCCACGTCAAAGCCGAAATCTACATCGCGCAGGTCTAATGCGTTTGCAACGGCGCCACGCACCTTTTCAGCAGTACCCACGGGTACCGTTGATTTTGTGATCACCACCAGGTAATCGGTCATGGTCTTTCCTATCTGATCGGCCACAGCAAGCACGTACTTCAAATCTGCAGAACCGTCCTCACCAGGAGGCGTTCCCACAGCAATGAATGCGGCCGCTGAGCCCACAATGGCCTCAGACAAATCTGTAGTGAAGTGCAATCTGCCCTTTTCAAAGTTGCGAAGTACAATGTCCTTGAGTCCAGGCTCGTAAATAGGGAGAATGCCGTTTTTCAAGCCTTCGATTTTCTTTTGATCTATATCCACGCAGCTTACCTCGATGCCCACGTCCGCCAAACAGGCGCCGGTCACCAAGCCTACGTATCCAGTTCCAATGACTGTAATCTTCATGCTAAAGCTTTAGGTCGTTGTATCAACGATTTCAATGCCCTAAAATTACATTATTACGAACGACTATTTGCCCTTACCTTGCACTTAAAGCCCACGGAATCTATGAATAGATGGCATCGCCTGCTTTTTTGCCTGTTTTTTTTCGGTCTATCGACCGTCATGCGTGGCCAATTGACCACTGCCGATAGCCTCCGCACAGTTCAATTGTGGGGATTGGCGCCGGCTACGCACATTCCCCTTGGAGATCTCGCTACTCGCTACAGCACCTTTGGTGGAGCTACCCTAGAATACACGAAGAAAAACCGCGAGGGATGGATGGTCGGGGCATCCTTTGATGCGTTTTACGGAAATTCGGTAAAAAATGCCTCCGAGATCTTCGGAGGATTGGCAGATGAGCAAGGGAATTTTGTGGGGGTCAATGGAGAATTGGCCGTCCTTCAAGCAGGACTTTTGGGCGGACAGATAACCGCTCATATCGGACATATTTTTAAATCACATTACAATCCAAATTCTGGGTGGCTTTGGATGGCAGGTATCGGTGCCCAGCAAACCCAGATTAGTTTGCGTAATGAGCGCAGTAACTTTCCGCAGCTTCAGGGTTCCATGCTTCGTGGGTACGATAGGTT
>DMQR01000043.1 GCA_003455605.1 Cryomorphaceae bacterium
ATTTATTGCTGTTTAAGCTTTTTACGGTAAGGATGAAACTACATTCGATGCGTTCCTCATCGGCGTATTTATAATCGGTCCATGAATTGCCATTCAAAAAATTGTCTAAACTAGTTTCAAGTGCTGTGAAGATGTCTTTGTTGGTGGCCTGTACTTCAGGACTCAAGACCTTTATGGTCGCCCTTAGTTCTTGGGCTGACAGAACATTCCCGAGGAATACCAGAAAGAGGATAAATCGAATTTTCATTCTTATAAATTAAACCATGAGATGAAATCGTGAACTAATTGACCCCCTAAATCTTCCTTAGATTGCAACGGATAGTTTTTAGATGTGCCATCGGACAAGAAAACGGTAACCTCGTTAGTTTTCGTGTGGAACCCTACGCCCTCTTTATTCATTTCATTGAGTACAATGGCATCGGCATTTTTCTTCGATAGTTTACCCTTAGCGTATTCGGCGCCATTCTGAGTTTCTAGTGCAAATCCAACTAGTTTTTGTCCCTTTCCCTTCAGTTCTCCTAAAGATGCAAGAATATCCTTAGTCGGCACCATTTTAATGATGAGCTCGGACTCCAACCTTTTCTTAATCTTTTCTGCACTTTCCCTCTCTGTCGTGAAATCTGCGACAGCAGCTGTGCAAATAGTTAAATCCGCTTGCGAGAAGGAATCTTTCATTGCCAACCACATGTCCTCTGCGGATGTAGTTTGAATAACATCCAGTCCCTGTAAGTCTAAGGCTGTATCTGTTGGACCAAGCACCAATGTAACATCAGCACCTTGCTTTCTTGCGGCCTGAGCAATGGCCGCTCCCATTCTACCTGAGCTATTGTTTCCAATGAACCGCACGGGATCAACATGCTCGTGTGTAGGGCCAGCATTGATTAATACCTGTTTTCCGGATAAGGGTAATGATTCGGCCAATACTTTGTCAATAGCCTCTACTATATGTTCCGGCTCTGCCAAACGTCCCTTACCATCAAGGCCTGAGGCGAGTTCTCCTTCTTCGCTGTCGATGATATGAACTCCTCTGGCACTTAAAGTGCTAAGATTATCTTGTGTCGCACCGTTGGCATACATGTCCAAATCCATTGCCGGTGCAACGAACACAGGACACTTTGCGCTCAAGTAAACCGCGGTCAACAAGTTATCACATGCTCCTGTGGCTACCTTGGATAAGGTGTTCGATGAAGCTGGTGCAATGAGCATGAGGTCAGCCCATAATCCCATGTCCACGTGATTGTTCCAAACACCATAGGCCTTTTGCTCATCTTCAATAAACTCACTGTATACAGGTCGTTTACTTAAGGTAGATAACGTAAGAGGGGTAATGAAATCCTTAGCAGCATGGGTCATGACTACCTGGACTTCAGCACCCCTCTTGATAAGTTCTCGAACAATAAAGGCGCTTTTGTATGCAGCAATACTCCCGGAAACACCGAGCAGTACCTTTCGCTTATACAAAAGGCTCATGCAGCGATTACTTTTCTTCTTCCTTACGGAAGTAAATTCTGTTCTCTAACCACTCTTGCAATGCTAGAGCTGTTGGTTTTGGCAAGCTTTCATAAAATTTACTCACTTCGATTTGCTCTTTGTTTTCAAAGATCTCCTCAAGTGATTCAGTAGAAGAAGCAAATTCCTCAAGCTTAGCATGTAGCTCTTCACGAGTAGAATCGTTGATTTGCTCAGCACGTTTTGCGATGATTGTCAATGCTTCGTATACGTTATCCGTTGCAGCATCGATTTCGTTGATGTTGTGCGTGCGGGTGGTTTTATCCGCTTGCATTTTTTTAAAATCCATAGTTATTAGGATGTATTAAGGATTCATTTTCTTTAAATCTTCAAGCTTCTCACTTGAAGGGAAAGCGACTTCAAAATCATTAAGAGCCGTTCTAGCATCGCGGTAGCGCTCTTCTTGAAGTTGTTCGAGACTATTATCTGCAAGTTTATAGGCTGCAATAGCTCTATAGTACATCGCATCCTCTCGGTGCGGCGTATCTGGGTATTCACTCAAGGTTGTGGTGAAGGAAGTTATAGCCGCCTTGTAATTCCTTGTACGGTAATATTGATAAGCGATTTCGTAGCTTTTTGTTTCTAATCTGCTACGCAAATCTTCCATATATTCATTACACTCATCAATTTTGTAAGAACTAGGATGTGTATTAATGAACAATTGAATTTCGTTGATGGCCTTGTACGTATATGCTTGGTCTAAGCTGTGCTTGGGCGCTTCAAGGTAGTAACAATACGCAGTTAAGAATGCTGCCTCATCAGCCTTTTCATTGTTTGGAAACGTCTTGTAAAAGTTCTTAAAATGGTATCCAGCTAAGATGAAATCTCTTTGCATGTATAAGGTATGCGCGTAGTAAAAATATACCTCCTGTGCCTTGTGCGTACCGCGATATAATGTGATTAACTCATCGAAAATGGGGTACGATTTATTATAATCTCCTGCTTCGTAATATTCAACTGCTTTGGTGAATTTGTAATCCAAGTCTTTACTCTTGAGCACCTCCTGGTATTCACCACAGCTCGCCAACAACAGGGAAGCCATTAAGAAATATGATATAAACGGTACCTTCATGAAGGTGCAAATGTAGTGTTTTTACCACACTTGTAAAGAGGAAATATCGTCGAGCGGGACTCCTTTTTCAGTATTTTTAATAATATTATTTACAAGCTCTGTAGCGTAATCCGGCCAAGTGATTAATTCCGGTAATGGTGCGGATAAGAATATATCAATCTCAGGCTTGAATTTTTCTGAGAATTCGGGGATCATTTTGAGCCCAATTTTCTCTGCGGCCAATCCGTTACACAATTGCTCATATTGCCCTTTAATTGGAATGACCATCACTTTTTTACCAAGGTGAACAGCCTCTGCTGGAGCTTCAAAACCCGCACCGCAAATAAGACCCCTGCAAGTACGTAGAGATTCCATAAACCCCAGTATATTTACAGGTTTCACGCTTACATTTTCTTGTTCAAATCTTGTTTTATCCTTAGAAAAGACTTGGAAGGATTGATCCGGAAAACTTTGAAGTATCCGAGCAATGAACCCACTATCATACGATGGAAGATACACTGTATAATGCCCCATATCCTTAGGTTTTAAGGATCGAATCTCTGCTCTAATAATGGGTGGAAGTACCTTTGTTCCATAGGATTGAAAATGAAATCCAATAGCATAGGCGGCTGGAGACATATTTCGTAACACCCATTCCCAGTGCCAGATTTTTTTCGATGGCCTTGGTGAGCCTGATGATAGATAGGCTGCTTGATGACTCAATTGTAGGGCCTTCACTCCTCTTAACTTACAAGCATAGGATGTAACGGCTTCAAAATCTATAATGACGAGATCGTACTTTTTTACGGGTAAGCGGAGAATGTCAAAACAAAATCGGACCAATTTATTGTTCCATAAACTTCTCCAATAACTAACCGCCCCATGCTTATCGTACACCATGGTCAAACCGTGTAAGTTGTAACGTATAGGGACGCCTACGTCCAAATTAGATTCTGTACCAGCTATTAATACGTCTACCGTTCCGTGCGCCGCAAATCTTGGTATAAGATCTCTGGCACGTGCGACATGACCGTTACCCGTACCTTGGAAGGCATAAAGAATCTTTAGTGGCTGATTCATGAAGCTAGTGACAAACAATTGAGCCGATTATCATATCTC
>DMQR01000039.1 GCA_003455605.1 Cryomorphaceae bacterium
TACACAAGACGGATCGGTATTTCTGCCGGTCCGATTTTTAATTGTACCTCCGTCATTCCCTGTAAATAATTAGGCTAACATTTTTACCAGAGCCTTCTCCTCGGGAGGGCTGTTTTATTCCCAAGATTATACTTGCGCAGAATTGTATTTGCAAGTCTCACTGTATTACTTTAGAAGTAAAGTAAAAGGCTTATGAAAAACAAATCGCTAGTATATGTCAGTTTTCTTATGGTATTTATTTCGTCGTGTACTTCCAAGTTACATCTTGTCGCTTGGAACATGGAGCACCTTGCTGAAAACGTTGGTGAGGGGTGTTTACCAAGACAAATAGAGGATTATGAAAGGATGAGGATTTTTGCTAAAAAGTTAAATGCTGATGTAGTTGCCTTACAAGAGGTGGAAAGTGTTAGGGCGGTGGCACGAGTTTTCCCTGAGAAGGATTGGAATATAATCATCTCGGATCGCCTGGCGAGTCGATCATACGATTGTCGGGGGAACGGACAGAAATCTACCCAGCAAAGGGTGGCTTTGGTCATTCGTAAAGGCGTAAAGTACCAAAAAGTAGGAGGATTTAAGGAGTTGGCCCTAGATAAAGATGGATTGAGGTATGGGCTTATAGCTAAGATAATTCTAGGGAAAGAAACCTTGGAAGTCATGTGTGTACATCTGAAGAGTGGCTGTTTTGTTGAGGATTATTCCACTTCTACACGTCGCGCCTGCGAGACTTTTGAGCAGCAGGCACCGATTTTAGATGCGTGGGTCGAAGCTCGTATAAAAGAAAACAGACCGTTTGTATTACTAGGAGATTTTAATCATAGAATAGCCAATCCTGATAATAAGCTTTGGAAAGATCTGACTGAGATTGATGGCGAGCCGGTAGTTATTGGCAATAGTATGAAGGAATTGAAAGGTTGTCACCCAAGATATCCGGAGCCTATCGATCACATATTGATGGGGGCTGGAGCCGAGCAGTGGCAATTAGAAGGGAGTGAGACCATATATTATTTCCCTGGTAAGACAGGCCCTATGACTGAGGAAGAAATGCTCAGCGACCATTGTCCTATTGGAGTCACATTGAAGTTATAGAATTTTAAGAGGCAACGGTACTCTACGAGATATCAAAACTGCTCTTATGTGGCAATTTGCCGTTTCATTGGGGTGTTGCCTTATTTAAGCACAGACTGTTTATAACACGGGTATACACTCCAAATCATAATGTATTAATTATGATATTGGCGATGATTGTAAAGGTGTAAGAATATTAAGGTAATTGCTGGCAAGTAAATCCACCATTCCTCAAGCGAAACAATATGTAATTTTTCGTTTACAATTATAAATGCTAAGGTAAACCAGCAAACGTAAAATATTGATTTGACTCCCAACTTATCACTAAGCTTACTCGAGTGGTATATTGCCACCAAAGACATAATTAAAAATAGGATATCTATAACTCCCCACCACAACGGTACGTTGTGACCCGAACCAATTTGATGGTGTATTTGGGCGTGAGCAACGAAGATTATTGGAGTAGCTAAGCAGTGAATTATACATAGAGCACTAGCTAAAGCCCCAAGGGTGTCTGCTGATTTGATTTTCATGTAATTAAAGTTCTATTTATGCAACGCTGTTGCAAAAGTAATAAACTTTATTGAAGAATCCACTTTCCTTATTTTCTAGCCTTTGAAGCTTTCTAGTCCTGACTCCAGTCTAAACAAATCTTCATCGTTAATTGCATTGGAAACAAACCAACTTTCAAAGGCGCTTGGAGGCAGATAAATCCCCGCTTTAAGTAAGTGATGAAATAATGCGTTAAAGCGGTCATTTTCTGCATTGGTAGCATCATTGTAATTGATCACTTGCCCTCCACCAAAGTGAATGCTTATCATACTGCCTAACCTATTGATTACTGCTTCCTTTTTTGAGAACCGTGCTTTTAGTAGGTCTTCGATTTTAGCGGTAGTGGTATCAATCTTACTATAGATTTCTGGATTATTTTTAAGATACGTCAAAGTAGCAATACCGCTGGCCGTGGCAATAGGATTGCCACTCAATGTCCCAGCTTGGTATACAGGACCGTTTGGTGCAAGTACATTCATGATTTCTGCTTTTCCACCGAAAGCTCCTACAGGTAATCCTCCGCCAATAACTTTACCGAAAGTTGTAATATCTGGCTTTACGCCAAGACGCTCTGCGGCACCCCCTGGCGCCAAACGGAATCCAGTCATTACCTCGTCAAGAATAAGCACTGCGGAATAGTAATCGCATAATTCGCGTAGGCCTTCTAAAAATCCTTCTTGTGGTGGGATGCAACCCATATTCCCAGCTACTGGTTCAACAATGATGGCTCCAATTTGGCTACCATCACGCTCAAAATGTCTACGAACATTTTCCAAATTGTTATATTCTGCAATAAGGGTGTCTTGCGTAGCTCCCTCGGGAACGCCCGCACTGCCCGGAACCGCGAAGGTGAGCAGGCCAGAACCCGCTTTTACCAGGAACGGGTCAGCATGGCCGTGATAGTTCCCAGCGAATTTGATGAATTTATTCTTGCCAGTGTAGCCACGCGCCACACGCAATGCACTCATACACGCTTCCGTGCCTGAAGAGGTGAGACGTACTTGGTCAACCCACGGTGCCATTTCCGTTATGAGCGAAGCCATGGTATACTCGGCTTCGGTGGGGCATCCGTAGCTCACACCGGTAGAGAGTTGATTTTGGACAGCGTGGATGACTGGGTCGAATTGGTGTCCTAAAATCATAGGTCCCCAAGAGTTGATGAAGTCCACATAATCGCGACCGTCGGCATCTACTAACCTGCTGCCTTTGGCGCTTTGGATAAACACTGGAGAACCACCAACGCTACTAAAGGCGCGGACTGGAGAATTGACACCGCCGGGGATGATGCGCTTTGAACGTTCGAACAGGACTTGGCTTTGCGGGTACATTTCTAGCTATTTGGGTAGTTTTTAATGAGGTGTTTGGTGACTTCTTTTGCGAAGTAAGTGAGGATGATTTTGGCTCCTGCACGTTTGAAGGCGATGAGGCTCTCCATCATGATGTCTTGCTCATTGAGCCAGCCT
The DNA here is from genome assembly GCA_003455605.1 of Cryomorphaceae bacterium. Lineage (GTDB taxonomy): Bacteria > Bacteroidota > Bacteroidia > Flavobacteriales > Schleiferiaceae > UBA10364. The sequence goes on from DMQR01000039.1 coordinate 3,081, forward strand.
TTTTCTGAAGCTGCTTTGATCATCGCATATTCGCCGGATACTTGGTAAACGGCGATAGGCAGGTTGGAGGCTTCGCTTAAATCGCGGACCACATCGAGGTAGAAGCTGCCAGGTTTAACCATCAACATATCTGCACCTTCGCCTTCATCGAGGTATGCTTCATTGATGCCTTCTTTGCGGTTGCGCGGGTCCATTTGGTATGTTTTTTTGTTGCCAAACCCTGGGGCGCTGTCTAGTGCGTCTCGGAATGGGCCGTAGAGTGCGGAGGCATATTTTGCGCTGAAGGCCAGGATACCTTTGTGCGCGTAGCCGTTGGTGTTAAATGCATCTCTTATGGCACCAATTCTGCCGTCCATCATATCTGATGGAGCGACCCAATCGGCCCCTGCTTCTACATGACTCAAGGCCATTTTTACCAAGGCCTTCACCGAAGCATCGTTGACGATTTCCTCTTTCTCAATATCTACTATACCGTCGTGGCCGTAGCTTGAATAAGGATCCAGCGCTACATCCGTCATCACTAAAAGCTCAGGGAATTGAGCTTTGATTGCACGGATGGCCTGTTGCATCAAACCATTGGGATTAGCTGCATATGCACCTGTATTGTCCTTTTTGTCATCGTCTTCTTTGATAAAGAGCAAGACGCTTTGGATGCCTAATGCAACCAGTTCTTGAATCTCAGTCATCACTCTATCTAGTGAGTAACGGAAATATCCGGGCATCGATGGGATTTCACTTTTGATGTCCGTACCGCCTTGAATGAAAATAGGAGCAACGAAATCGTGTGGATGAAGTGTAGTTTCCGCCACGAGATTTCGGATTGCGTGACTTGCTCTGTTTATACGTTTTCTTTGATTTGGGAATGCCATTATTTAAGCCCAATTTTGGGGTGTTGTTAATACTTCTATAAGTTGTGCTTCTGGTGTGCCTTCTTGTGGATGGTGGTTATATTCCCAGCGCACAGTCGGTGGCAGGGACATAAAGATGCTTTCAATACGTCCGCCGGTTTTTAACCCGAAAAGAGTCCCTTTGTCGTGGATGAGATTAAATTCTACGTAGCGTCCACGGCGAATCTCTTGCCATTCTTTTTGCGAAGACGTGTAAGCCAGGTTTAGGCGCTTTTCGACGATAGGGATGTAGGCCTGCGTGAAGCTCGAGGCAATCTCTTGTTGAAAGGCTTCCAAGGCTTCGCCTGTTAATTTTTCTTTCGGACGGAGGTGGTCGAAAAACACACCACCTATTCCGCGGTATTCGTTGCGGTGGTTGTTGAAGAAATAGCGGTCGCACCACGGTTTAAATTCTTGGTAGAAATCTTGGTGATGATTATCGCAAGCTTGCTTCAGGGTTTGATGAAAATGGGCTGCATCTTCTGGGAAGAGATAATATGGGGTTAAATCGGCTCCGCCGCCAAACCATTGGTCGACGATTTCCCCATTTTTATCAGTTACCTCGAAATAGCGGAAATTTGCGTGTGTGGTCGGTACCATTGGGTTCACAGGATGAATGACCAAGCTGATACCGGTGGCATAAAATTCTATTGCGCTCTTGGGGATGGTACCTTTTAACACTTCTGGTACTGGACCGTGAACTTCGCTTACGTTGACACCAGCCTTTTCGAAAGCGGAGCCTTTCAATACGCGCGACCAACCGCCGCCGCCAGCTTGACGTTCCCAACGATCTTCGATAAATTTTGCTTCCGGCTCAAAGGCTTCTAAAGCTTTGCAAATTTCGTTTTGTAAGCCGCGAATAAAGTTGAAGAAGCGAATTTTAGGGTTAAATTCCATCAGTAGCGGTAGGCTTTAGCTGTTTCGACAAAGGCTTTGGCGCTATCTACGCTTGTGGTTGGTAGTACACCATGACCGAGGTTAACAATGTGGTTGCGTCCTCCGAAAGAATCGATCATCTTTTTAGTGGCTTTTGCCACTACATCTGGTAAGGCGAGAAGAGTTGTTGGGTCAAGGTTTCCTTGTAAAATCACATCCGCCCCACATACTTTACGTGCATAATCTGGTGAAGTCGTCCAGCTTAATCCTAGGGCTGAAGCCCCTGCAGCATGGAGTTTATCCAGTGCGTACCAAGCACCTTTTGCAAAGAGAATTACCGGTACACGATCTTTTACAGCTTTGGTGATTCTTTTCATGTAAGGCAATGAGAATTCATCATACATTGCTGGGCTCAGCATACCACCCCAGCTGTCAAAAATTTGTACGGCATCACACCCTGCATCGATCTGAATTTGAAGGTAACGGATAGTGGCTTCGGTAATCTTTTCGAGCATAACCTTGGCGCGGTCTGATTCGTTAAGGATGAATCGCTTCGCTTCTCCGAAATCTCTAGAGCCTTGTCCTTGAACCATGTAGCAAAGTAGGGTCCAGGGTGAACCAGCAAACCCGATTAGAGGAACACGGTTGTCTAGACCTTCTTTTACCGCCTTTATGGCTGGGGCAGCATAGTGGAAAAATTCTTCCGTATTCTCAACGTTTAATGCCGCAACCTCTGCTTCGGTGGTTGCCGTTTGTAGCACAGGACCCTTTCCCGGAACCATGACCACCTTAAGTCCGAGGCTTTGGGCAATTACGAGAATATCTGAAAATAGGATGGCCGCATCTACGCCGACTTGGTCAATCGGCATAACCGTTATTTCTCTAGCGAGGTCTGGGTTTTGGACGCGCTCAAAGAAGCTGTATTTCTCTTTGAGGACCATGTAATCTGGCAGGTATCGTCCTGCTTGGCGCATGAACCATACTGGTGGGCGCTCGATTTTCTCGCCGTTCAGGGTGCGAAGAAACAGGTCGTTTTTTATCATATTAATTCGTTTTTCAAGGTTTGAAGCAGGTTGGTGAAATTTGCTTGTGGAGCGGCTTTAACACTAAAAAAGTTCAGAGCTTTTACTGCCTCAGCAGTGCGTTCACCAATGCAGATAATAGGAGTCTCTTTAGGGAAATCGTTCTCTTGTAGTGCACTGCTTACTCCGAGTGGCGAAAAGGCTAAAATTGCATCCCAATTTTGCCTTGCAAGGCGGGGTGGTTTTACACTGTTTCGGTAGGTCATGATGTGCTCTATCCCATGCTTGTTCCAGTCTTGACTGGTGCGCTCAGCGCCGTAGTATATTGCAGTTCCTGGTTGCTTTTCTTGGTAGGCTTCCACCAATTCACTGCTGTTGCTGTAGGTGTTAATCCTCCCAGAGTAGCCGTTATTGATAAGTAAATCGGTTGCTTTTTGGCCAACGACCCAAATCTCACCGGGCATTTTACTCAGCTTATTTTTTAGTTGTTCAGCGCCGAAGGAACTCGCCACCATGGCAATGTCAGACGCCTTTATTTCAAATGACATTGGAACTAGATCGAGCACTTTAATATCGTGTAGTTTCAGGTCCATTTCAAGGGCTAAAGAGCGCTGTTCTTTATCGATTTCTTTCAGACACAACACGTCTTTAGGTAGCTGTGCACGGATTTCCTCCATTATTTTTGCGCCCCCATTCGCTAGTAATTCTTGAGCTGCAAGGTGTCCAGCTTCCTGCCACTGTTTAGATGGAATAGTACGGCTTACCGAAAGTTTACGCTGTCCGTCTATACTCAGCAGGGCGCCCTCAAAAGTGATGCCGCCTTTGATTGGTTGACATAAAGCGCCTAAGGGAGAGGCACACCCTGCTTCAACGGAGGCCATAAAGTCCCGTTCTACATGTGCGCAGACGTACGTCTCAGGGTGATTTATTTTACCAATAAATTCCTCTAGCTGAGGGTCGCCGTCTCTACCAATAACAGCCATAACGCCTTGTGCTGGAGCCGGGAGCATCCAGTCCAAGAGTTCGGCATTCTCGGGAAGAAGATTAATTCGTTTTAGCCCTGGCGCGCTAACAATTCCGCCATCGGTAGCGAGGATTTTTTCCACTCTCGTATGCATATTACCTCGTAAGTCTTTGAAAGTATGGTTTGGGTATTTACGCAGCCAAAATGCTTTACGGCGCGGAGAGCCGCTTAGTAGGGTGAGGTTTTCTTCTTTGGATTTTTTGCTATTGCCCGGAACAAATGCATCTAGAAATCCATCTCGTGGAAGGACTGCAAGTAGCTTTAGGCCCCTTGGAACATTTGTGGGGTAATCCTTGAGGCTGTGTACCCCGATATCTGCCTTTCCGCTGAGGATGGCATCGTCTAGGGCTTTAGTGAAAACACCTGTTTGTCCTAGGTTTTGCAAGGAAGTGCTTTGGTCTTTGTCTCCTTTGGTTGAAATAGGAATAATGGGAAACGACCAATCGCTGTAGTTTTCTTCCAAACGGTCTATGACCTCATGAGTTTGGAAAAGGGCTAGTGGACTAGTGCGCGAGGCAATACGCAGTTTACGATCTTCCATAAAGCTGCTTTTGAAGTTCTCTCAATAGCTTTGGGTTCTTTCTGATTCTTTCGAAAAGACGTGCTTCGATTTTCCCGCTAATGCGCTCTATTTTTTCAAGATCTGTATGTTTGGCCGACCACTCTTTCTCCAATCGGTTTCGTAATTCTTTAATGATAGGAACTGCATCAACAGCAAGCTCCCATTCTTTGTATTTGTCCAGTTCTTCTCTGATAATCTCATGCGCTCGTGG
>DMQR01000128.1 GCA_003455605.1 Cryomorphaceae bacterium
GAAGTGATAATCTTGTTCATTTCCCACTACATAGGTCATCCCCTTGGCATCAAAATCTTTAAAACGCTGAATGGCCGTACCAATATCTTGAGTCATGTATACGGAAGTACCATCCCGACGCAAGACCAGCTTGTGGTCTAACCCTTCATCCTCGAGATCAATCCAAACCGAGCCGTCCTCTTTGCGATAGAACACGCCATCTTCCAATCCTTTGAGTACATCATCCTTCCCTAGAACGTAGGTTTCACTCTCGTAGTAGTTTTTATCAAAGCTAACCCCCAGTTTTTTGTAGGTATGGTTAAATCCTTCGTAAACCCAATTATTCATGGTATGCCATAATTCCATCACGGCCTTATCACCCTGCTCCCATTTCAAGAGCATCTCTTGGGCTTTTACGAGCGATGGAGCTTGCTTTTTAGCATCGTCCTCGCTCATACCCGCCGCTACAAGGGTTTGAATTTCACTTTTATAGACTTGGTCAAACTTCACATAGTACTTGCCGACCATATGATCTCCTTTGATTCCTGTACTCTCAGGAGTTTCACCATTGCCATATTCGGACCAAGCCAACATGGACTTACAAATGTGAATACCGCGATCGTTGATGATCTGAACTTTCGTGACGGCCACCCCATGAGCCTCAAGGATGTTGGAAACGCTGCTTCCTAGGAGGTTATTTCTGATGTGTCCTAGATGCAGGGGCTTATTTGTATTTGGGGAACTGTATTCCACAATATACTGTCCATTGCTTCCAGGTGCCGGTAGGTTTAGATTCGCACCTAAAGCAAAGGCTTTGAAATCGTTGACGAAAACGGATGAATCCAGTTCCATGTTCAAGAATCCCTTTACCACATTATACGATACAATGGCACCCGATTCCAATAGGGCAGCACCAATATCTCCAGCAACATCCTCAGGTCTTTTCTTTGCTGCACGCACAAAAGGGAATACCACCAAGGTGAGATCGCCTTCAAATTCTTTGCGGGTTTCCTGCAATTCTATGGTGGCGTCTACTTGGTAGAGCTTTTGTACAATATCCTGAATCTGAATCTCTAACATGATTAAGATTTTTGGGGTAGGTAAATTTCTGCAAGCATGCATCTCGCACTTCCACCGCCCAACTTTTCAATGGTGGGAAGGTCGGAATAAATGATTTTATGATCCAATTCTATTCTAGCCACTTGCTGCGGGGTAAGTGCACGGTAGGCACTACCGCTCATCACCAAAAATAATTGGTCCATCGCCCCTTTGACCAAAAGCATGTTTCCAGCGAACTGTATCTTCTGTTCTTTCGTGATTTCAAGAATGCCCTTGCCGCTATCTTTAATGGCCCTTACCACCGCTGCGCGTTCAGAAGCATCGTGAATGGTGTCCAAGCATATGAGAGCATAGGTATTGGTCATACACATGAGCACATTTGTATGGTAAATAGGCTGAGGTCCCGTGGGGGTGTCCTGAAATGCGCTGAATACCACAGGTGTATATTTTAATTGGCCACAAAGCGAAACAAAAGCCTTTTCATCGGCACGTTGACTACGCGCCAGATAGGCAATATGCTGATCGTGATCAAAAACAATGGAACCTGTTCCCTCAAGGAACACTCCTTCTTCTTCCAACGCCGTCAAATCAATGAGCTTCTCCTTGATAAAGCCCCATTCTTTCATAATTTGAAAAATCTCTTCACGACGTTCTAAGCGACGGTTTTCAGCCTTCATTGGATACAGCACTACGGTTCCATCTGAGTGCATACTGATCCAATTATTTGGAAAAATGCTGTCCGGGGTGTGTGGCTCCGGAGTATCCTCCAAAACATGAACATTCACACCGTTAGCCGTAAGAGTAGCAGTGAAGCGTTCAAATTCCGCTAGTGCTTTTTCTTGGTCCGAAGCGCCATTGGCAGCTTCCTGATTTTGATAGAAATTATCCACTGCAGTTTGCGCGTTCATGCCAAAACGAATGGGACGGACCATCAAAATATGTGAACTAGCGTTATTCGTCATAAGCTCTTTGTAGGGGCATGGTGCTGCAACGAAGCAACCCACCCATTTTTACGATTTCATTGTATTTGACCAAATGAGTGGTATACCCTTGTCCCACCAACCACTGGTTTAGATTCGGCGCGGTTGTCGGTAAAATGATATCATTTGGGCTCACGCTAAAAAAGTTCGTATTCAAGTCGTACGCCTCATCGGTATCGCATTCATAGATATTTTCTTCGCCGAAGAATTCCTTCAGCCACTGCACGTCATTTGGGTGCTTGAACAGTTGTGGTGCGATAACGGCGCCTCTCCCTATGGGTTGGAACGCACAATCCAAGTGCAAACTGCCACCGCGAGGATTGTAATCATCCTTTAGTAGCTCAAATCCTTTGAATTCTTTGGCCTGGAATTCATCGTTGAGGTATTCCATACCTGCATAATTAGTACGTGCCGTTTTATATCGATCGAAATCTTCATCATTGCTTACCCCTACAAATACCTGGTCATTGTGTACGATCACATCTCCACCTTCCGCGTTACAGCCCGAAGGCATCAAGATGATTTGAGCTGAATCTATACCGGCTTCAATGAGGGCCATTGCATCGCGTTCCTCTACACGATTATCGATGATGTTAGGAATAATGAACTGATTCTCAATAACAAAAGCGATGTCCCTAGCAAAAAGCTGGTTCAAAGCCGGCAATGCCTCGGGACGTAATACCTGTGCGTCCAAAGACTCAAGAACCTCTATTAAACCTTTTATTTGCTCGATGCAATCCTCCTCTGAAGGATAGTTATTTAGTTGAACGGATTCATAGCTCCGCGCATCGTAGCAGTCCTCGAGTTCAGGAGTCCCTCCCATTCTTCGAGCCACACCCACGACAACACTAAGCAACCTTCCATATTCGTTATGAATTTGCGGTTGTATTTGCATGCATTGAGGTTTAAGCGACAAAAATAGGACTTAAAAGTGTTGATAACGCTATTCAACCGCCCGAGTTTACTAATACTTGAGACATTATTTTTGAAGAAACATCCTAAGTCAGCTATGGCGAAAAAAGCAACGTCTTCGAAGTCAAAATTACCCTCCAAAATTCAACTACGTTTTCAAGAATTGAATTCGAATTGGAAGGAAATCGCCGGTGACCCAACCGTTAAAGTATTTACGGCCGTTTTATTCATTTTCTTAGGATTATTTACCCTGGTTTCTAGTTTGAGTTTTATGGCCAATTGGTCCAAAGACTTTACCCTACAATGGTCCTCCTCAATAAACGACCATACCGGTATTGGAAACGTTTTCGGATTATTAGGGCACAAGCTGGGTTGGATTTTTATTATGCAAGGCTTTGGTCTTAGCGCTCTTGTTTTTCCAGTTTGGTTTATGGCAGTGGGTGTCCGCAATGCGTTTGCTTTAGTTAGAATTAAGCCTGTGAAGCTTCTGCTCCACATGATCTTCTTCGCGTTGGCCGGAAGTACATTAATCGCATGGGTGGTGCCTTCACACCCAACCTTATGGAGTGGGCTTTCAGGACATTATATCTATCATCACTTAGCCATTATCGTCGGACATATGGGAGTGGCACTCATTGGCTTCGTCGCCGTTTTACTATACGTTGTAGTGGTAAGGCAGTTAGAAACCCTCCGTTTACCAAAGAAGCAAAAAACAGAAGAAGGTATTGCTGAAGATGAGGAACCTGAGGAACAAGTCATTGAATTCAA
>DMQR01000198.1 GCA_003455605.1 Cryomorphaceae bacterium
GTTCCGTACGGCCGATTGTTTTCGCGCCGCGCATATTTATTTGTGTGGCTTAACGCCTACCCCCGGTTCGGCGGATATGCAAAAGACCGCACTAGGTGCGACCGACAGCATGGATTGGACACATATGGAACACACACTGGATTGTGTTAAGGCCTTGCAGCAGGAGGGCTATGAGGTGGTCGCGATCGAGCAAGCTGAAGGCAGTGTGGATTTGCGCGATTTTGAGCCGAAAGGCCCCACTGCACTGGTTTTTGGACACGAAGTCATTGGGGTCGCTCAAGAGGTGATAGATGCCTGTGATGCGGTTATTGAGATTGCCCAATTTGGCACTAAACACAGCCTCAACGTTAGCGTAAGCGCCGGCATTGCAATGTTTGAGTTGCACCGAAAATTAATGGGTAAGAATTAGTCGAAAGGCCTAGGTACCACCTCGTCGGAGCATTCGTCCAAAAGGGTCGCCAAGGATTTCTGCAAGATAGGATGGCACCAATTTGGCACTACGTCCTCCATAGGCATCAACGTGAACCGCCGTAAATGCAAGCGCGGATGCGGCAATACCAATAACTCGCTCTCCCAAATTTTTCCGTCGTAATCCAACATGTCCAAATCAATGGTTCGATCGGCGTAGCCCGCCTCCTCGCGAACTCGGCCCATAGCCTTTTCCGTAAATAGTAATTTAACCAACAACTCCTCAGGACCCAAGTCGGTCTCCACCAAGAGCACCTGATTTAGATAGGAATTTGTGCTTTGATATCCCCACGGCGGGCTCTCGTACAACCTGCTTTTTCCTAAGATTGTGCTAAATCGAACTATTGCCTCTTTTGCCGTGGCAAGGTTTTGCACTTTATCGCCTAAGTTTGTACCTAATAAAATAATGGCCTGGCCCATGAAAAATTTCTTCACTACTGTTCTTGCTGTCTTCACAGCGTTTATCGCATCTATCCTCCTGTTAATCGGCCTATTGGTCATCGCGAGCGTTACCGGAGAAGATCCAACCCCAAAGGTAGAAGAGAACACCTTATTGCGCATCCCTTTATCGGGAACTTTGGAAGACCGTGCTTTTGAAGATCCATTAGCCGGCCTAGATGCCGTATTGTTAGGTATGGACGTGCCAAAAGCCCTAGGCATGAACGAGCTCGTGAAGACCTTAGAACATGCAGCACAAGACGATAGAATTCAAGGGATTTTATTGGAGCAGGGTCTTTTTGCCGCGGGTTATGGGATGCTGGAAGAATTGACCGATTATCTTAAAGAATTCAAAGCTGCCACAGGCAAACCCATCTATTCCTATGGCGAATACTATACACAAAAAGGCGCTGCATTGAGCGCCATCGCAGATTCCACTATTCTTCATCCTGGTGGGATATTCGAGCTCAGCGGAGTTGGAACAAGTTCCACCTACTATAAAGATTTTTTTGACAAATTCGGCATCGAACCCCTCGTCGTTCGAGGTACAGGAAATAAATTCAAAAGTGCTGTAGAGCCCTATATCGCCAGCGAAATGAGCGACGAAAACCGGTTGCAATTGACTAACCTGATCTCCCAATTCTGGGATTTTATTGGGGACCAATTTGAATCGAAAGGTATCGATCGTGCCGCCCTTGATCGTGCCGCTACGAATTTCATTGGCATGGACGCCGATGCATGTTTAGACGCTGGATTAGTGGATGCATTGGGTTATAAGGAAGATGTAATGAACCACTTTGAGGATCGATATTCCCTTTTACAATACTCAGATTATGCGGCTCAAATTCCTCCTGTAGAGGCGAAGGACCGCATCGCCATCATCTATGCTAATGGAAGCATTGGTAGCGGTTCAGGAGACGAAAGCACCATCGGCACTGAAAATATCGTCAAAGCACTACGCAAAGCAGACAAAAACAAACGCGTCAAAGCCATTGTACTTCGCGTTAACAGCCCGGGCGGGAGTGCCTTGACCTCAGATATCATACACCATACCATTGGCGATATCGAGAAACCACTCATCGTGAGTCAAGCGAATTATGCTGCCTCCGGCGGGTATTATATTAGTTGTAATGCTGACGCGATTTTTACAAATTCCACTACCATCACGGGTAGTATCGGCATCTTCATGAGCCTATTCACCGCCGAGGAATTGATGACCGAAACCCTAGGGCTTAAAGTCGAAGAAGTGCAAACTCACCCCATGGCGAACTTCCCCAACCTCGCCAAGCATCCCGACGAGGCGCAATATGCCATACTACAGCGCATGATCGACCGTGGATACGCGGATTTCACGGGTAAAGTTGCCGAGGGTAGAAGCATGGACATGGACTACCTTCTCCCCTTGTGTGGCGGTCGCGTTTGGACCGGAGATGATGCCGTAGATAATGGATTAGCCGACCTCGAGGGCAATCTGAGCGATGCCATTACCTATGCCGCAAAAGAAGCCGGCATCGAATCCTACAAATTATATGAACTCCCAACGGTAGAAGATGGATTAGAGAAATACCTTAAATCTTTGGGTGCCGCGAAAGCAGTGAGGCTGCCTTTCCTCGACCATCCTGCAGCACAGGAACTCGAATTCCTGGCGACTAACCCAGGACTCCAAGCCCGTTTGAATCCTATTTTCCTTGAACTGTGATCTCGGAAAAACAACAAAATGCTGAACGTCTCTACTACTTATTAGGAGCATTATTCATCGCTGCACTAATCACGTGTAACCTGATTGCCAACAAATTCGTGACGGTAGACCTCGGGTTCAAAGTATTTACCATCAGCGCTGGGGTACTTCCCTACCCGATGACCTTTTTGATCACCGATATCTTAAGCGAGCTCTACGGCCAAAAGCGCACCACACAGGTCGTACTCTCCGGCCTCGTGGCAAGTATTTTTGTCCTCTTCGTCTTATGGCTCGGGGCCCAATTCCCAGCTATCGAAGGCTCACCCGTGTCGGATGCTACCTACAACCAAGTTTTCCAAAACGCTTGGCGCGTCATCGCCGCCTCAATGCTTGCTTACATCGTAGCACAACTCATCGACGTACGTCTGTTTCACTTTTGGAAGAACCTCACCGGCGGAAAGATGCTTTGGGTCCGCAACAACTTCTCAACCCTGGTCAGCCAACTCGTCGATACTATACTCGTTGTCCTAGTCTTATTCATTGGCACCTTGCCATGGAGCACCATGGGCGAATATATTTGGGACGGCTGGCTCTTCAAAGCTACCGCCGCCGCAATTGATACTGCCGCCATCTATGCGTTTATGTGGTGGGCCCGCGG
>DMQR01000109.1 GCA_003455605.1 Cryomorphaceae bacterium
TGTTAAAAAGGCACACGAACCGCCTTGCAGCGCGAGGCGAGCATTAGTAATGTCTGAACTCGTTCCGGTAATAAATGCGGATCCCCCGACACTGGCCAAACGGCTGCCTTTCTGCCAATACGGCTGCGCATGTGCAGCGACGGCAATAAAAATGGCGACCCAAAGGTGGGAAAATCGGTGGATACTCATGATGCTAAGCTACGAAAGGCAGTTATCTTTGCGCTGTGAAATAAATGCATCTTATGGCCAGACTTTTATCAGAACAGGAAATCCTTAGACGTGAATCTCTTCGCCGGCTGAGAGCGTTGGGCATCGACCCGTATCCAGCCGCTGAGTATAAATGTACGCACTTTACCAAAGACATCCGCGCTGAATATCGCGAGGGTGTGCAAGGTTTTGAAAATGTGTGCATCGCGGGCCGCTTGATGACTAAACGTATCATGGGTAAAGCTTCCTTTGCTGTGCTGGTCGATTCTTCAGGCGAAATGCAGATCTACATTAACCGTGACGAAATCTGCCCTGGCGAAGACAAGGTCCTCTACAATGAAGTGTTCAAAAAGCTCCTTGACATTGGTGATTTCATAGGTGTGGAAGGACATATGTTCATCACTAAAACGGGTGAGATGAGCTTGCACGTGAAGGAATTGGTTGTACTATCAAAAAGCCTTCGTCCACTTCCTGTAGTTAAAAAAGATACTGAGGGAAACATCTACGACCAGCTGACCGATCCGGAAATCCGCTATCGCCAACGCTATGTCGACCTCGTCGTCAACCCCGATGTAAAAGAGATCTTCCGCAAGCGTAACAAAGTGATTTCTACCATGCGTCGCATCTTCGACGACGCAGGATACATGGAGGTGGAAACCCCTATCCTCCAACCTATCCCTGGTGGCGCGGCTGCCCGGCCATTCATCACGCACCATAACGCACTAGACATGCCGTTGTACCTACGTATTGCCAACGAACTGTACCTCAAGCGCCTCATTGTAGGCGGCTTTGAAGGGGTGTATGAATTTGCCAAAGACTTCCGCAACGAAGGAATGGATAAAACACACAACCCAGAGTTCACCGTGATGGAAATCTATGTCGCCTACAAAGACTACAACTGGATGATGCGCTTCGTGGAAAATATGCTGGAAGAAGTAGCCATGGCCGTAAACGGTACTACAGATACGACTATCGGCGAAAATACAGTTAGCTTCAAAACACCATACGCTCGAGTGCCTATCCTAGAGGCTATCAAGGAGCACACAGGCCTCGAATTGGAAGGTAAGACGGAAGACGAAGTGCGCGAAGCAGGGAAGTCTATAGGCCTTGTACTGGACGAAACTATGGGCAAAGGAAAGCTTATCGCTGAAATTTTCGCCGAAAAGTGTGAGAAGCACTACATCCAGCCAACCTACATCACCGACTACCCTGTTGAAATGTCTCCACTGTCTAAGAAGCATCGCGAAAACTCCGAACTCACTGAGCGTTTCGAACTCTTAGTAAACGGTAAAGAGGTCGCTAATGCGTACTCGGAACTCAACGATCCTATTGATCAGTTGGAGCGTTTCGAGGACCAATTAAAACTTTCAGAAAAAGGCGACGACGAAGCGATGTTCATCGATATGGATTTCGTTCGCGCCTTAGAATATGGTATGCCGCCCACCTCAGGTTTAGGTATCGGTATAGACCGCCTCACCATGATGCTAACCAACCAGGATAGCATCCAAGAGGTACTCTTATTTCCGCAAATGCGCCCTGAAAAATGGGAAACCATAGCTAGCCCTGCAGATTTCCAAGAGATCGGCGTCCCAGCGGATTGGTCTGAGCACATCGTACAAGCGGGTTACCACACCGTCGAGGCATTACGCAACAACAAGGCTGCTGCCCTACACCAAAAACTTAATGGGTTTAGAAAAAAGAATAAATTGGATCTCCCAGCCCTTGGACTAGACCAAGTGGAAAGCTGGTTTAACTTCTAAACGCCAAATGAGCACCATCAAAACCGTCTTCAAGAAAATCGTCACTTCCGTACGTCCGGTATTACTGAGCATCCTCGCCATCTTCTTGGCAGGCATCTTCACGACGATTTTTCATTTAATCTTCACGCCGTTCCTAGATCCTTTTCCACAAGAAGCCTTAATGTCTGCGGACTGGGCTGGAAAGGTCGCCATAATGGACGCCTACATGAAGACCAATCCATTCGCTGTATACTCTGCGATTATCGCCCATGGCATGGGTGCATTTGCTGGAGTCTATTTCGTGACCCGATCAAACTTAGCCTACGACCGCAAAAACAATATTGTTCGCCCGCAATGGATAGGTCCATTAATCGTGGCGGGCTTCTGGATGTTTATGGACATTCAGAACGACTTGAGAGATGCCCCCATCGGACCAGCTTGGACGGCCCTAGATGTGGTAGTTACTGCGGTACTTTCCTTCCTCGCGTATTTGTTGGCTGGGGGTGCCCGTAAAGCGCGTACAATTGACGAATTCTATAAAGGGTAGCCATAACCATTGAAAACATATCCCGAGGATCTTTTTGAAAGCATAGAGTTTGATATAGTCAAGCAAGCGGTCGCCAAACGAGCGGTGACAAAGCGTGCTCAGGAACGAATTTCAGAGTTAAAGCCAAGCACTGATTATGGCGCGGTCACCCAAGACTTGCAACAAGTACACGAAGTCTTAGGGCTGTACCAAAGCGACTTCCTCGTTCCCGCTCTGGCTTCTGCCGACATTAAACCCTTCCTGCTCCGCCTAAAGATCCAAGGCGCGTCACTTGACGGCCCGGACTTTCTAGTCCTCAAAGATCTCGTTGAGAGCTTCAACCGCATAGGCTCATTTTTCAAGTTGCATGCGGAACGTACGCCTTCAATCCAAGAGAAATTTAAGCACCTGGAGCCAAATAAAGCCGTTCCGGATGAGATTGATCGCGTACTCGACCGACGCGGCGTAGTCAAGACTTCCTCCTCCTCGCAACTGGGTAAAATTCGTGCGGCCTTGACGAAAAAGCGCGCGGCTGCGGACCGAATTTTCTACCGGGCCGTAAAGAAATACCAAGTCAGCGGGGTCCTGGCAGATATTCAGGAGAGCGTCCACGACAACAAGCGTGTATTGGCCATTGAAGGTGCCTTTAAGGGCCAGGTCAACGGGATCTTCCACGGTTCGTCTTCCCGCGCGACCATCTTCTATGTCGAGCCGACGGAAACCCTAGAGATCAACAACGAAATCTCCGTTTTAGAAGATGAAGAAAAGCGCGAAGTTGCCCGAGTCCTCAAAGTATTGACTGCCTTTATTGCAGGCTACCGTGAACTCTTGGGCGACTACAGCACCGCCCTGTGCCAAATCGACTTTATCAACGCCAAAGCCCTCTACGCTTTGGAGGAAAACGCATGTTTACCACAGCTCTTGGACAAACCGCACATCAACCTGATTAAAGCCATTAACCCGGTCCTTCGCGCCTTCAACGCGCCGAAGAAAAAACCAGTGGTACCGCTGAACATCAAGCTGGACACCCACACTCGAATCTTAGTGATCTCCGGACCAAATGCTGGCGGAAAATCCATCACCCTAAAGACGGTCGGCTTGCTGCAACTCATGTTGCAAAGCGGGCTATTAATCACAGTCCACCCAGATAGCACAATGGGTTGGTTCAACGGACTAATGGCGGATATCGG
>DMQR01000037.1:0-428 GCA_003455605.1 Cryomorphaceae bacterium
TAGTTGTAACAAACCGTGTACACTTAATCTTGTACAATGACCAACGCCTCATTTACTTCAGCCACATTATCATCGTATACCCAAAACTCTAGTGTATCCGCAGTTTCATAAGGATCAAGAGTAATAGTATCCGGAAACATGGAAAAATCAACGCCTTCAACTGCCGTACTTGAGACCGTATCCACGTAGATCGGGATTTTCATTTCAATACCCAAGTTTGCCGAGCGCGAGAAAATGATTTCGTTTTTATTACAGCCCTCTACCAGCAGTGAATCCGTAAAGGAATTGCCTACGTTATTGTTCTGCGAAAAAGCAATCTCCGGTCCTTTCAAGGAGTTCTCCTCCAAAAACACGGCAGAGCTCAAGGCCGCATCACTCACGTTCGCAAGTTTCAGGCGAATTGTATACCACCCGCCACATTGCACTTG
>DMQR01000037.1:740-2627 GCA_003455605.1 Cryomorphaceae bacterium
CCACCCGCCACATTGCACTTGTGCTTGAGCCGTGAATTTATCCGTGTATCCGTCCAAAGTCACAATGGACCCATTAGAACTGTTGTAGTATACACTATGAGCAACAAAATTTGGGTTCGCAGACGAACAGTTTGACGCTGGGTAGCTGCCCGAAGGACTGCCTGAATTAATGGTGTTCACTGCAATAGGCACTGTGGTCCCAGGGATAGTCGCGATATTCTTTACAATCGATCCGTTCGTCGGCGCACTAACCCCATCGATATAAGGTCCCTCAAGGAAAAAACCGAATACGTCGTTGAAGCTACTGCAGGTATAGCCGTCGTATTCGTGGGAGCCGAAGCAGTAGTTGAATTTTATAGAGTCCGATTGTGCGATGAAGCTGAACTCAATGCTCACCATGTCTTTGATGGCATAGCCTGTACTTCCCAATTGGCTCAATACACTGGCCAATTCGCTATCGGTAAATGTCGTATTATTTCCCGTCCCCGGGCTGCTCGCGATAACATCCGAGCTCTGTTGCGCAGCAACCATAACAATTCCCGATTGCACTGGGAACGTCGTGTCGTTTGCTTGAAAATAGCCTATTTGAGTTGTGTTCGGTTGCGATAGATTAAACCCATTTTGGCCCATATTGAACACGGAAAGATTTGAATCTACCAATACGTTTGAAGCCATCCAGTATGGGTTTTTGTAAGTCCCGTTAGTGCTTACTGTCATACTAGGTTGGGCGGTCAACAGGCCGGCTGCACACAACGCTAAGGCGAGTAGGAATTTGCGCATGTCCGAATATAGGAATTTAATTGTAGGCCTTACCTTTGAAGGGAACCCGAAATATGATCTACAATGAACCCCAAATCATTTATCGATAAGCACAAAGAACGGATGCTCAATGAACTCTTTGATCTTTTGCGCATTCCTTCGATTTCAGCCGACCCCGCCTACAATAATCAAGTGGCCTTATGTGCTGAGCATATTGCTGCACACATGACGGATTTGGGCATTCATAACGTCAATATCTATCCTACTAAAGGCCATCCTATTGTCTATGGTGATTTCTTGGTTGACACTGCCTTGCCCACTGTATTAGTTTATGGTCATTACGATGTCCAACCGGCCGACCCTATCGAACTTTGGGATAATGATCCGTTCGACCCCATCATCAAGACCACTGATATTCATCCGGAAGGGGCCATTTTCGCCCGTGGTGCTTGTGACGATAAAGGACAGATGTTCATGCACCTCAAGGCATTTGAGATTCTTCAAGCCGAAGGCGGCGTGCCTTGTAACGTAAAGTTCATGATTGAGGGCGAGGAAGAAGTAGGTTCCTCTAATCTCGGCCCATTCCTTTCTGAGCATAAAGACATGCTAGCCTGTGATACCATCCTTATTTCGGATACGGGTATGATCGCCAATGATACACCGTCCATCACCACGGGTCTTAGAGGTCTGAGCTATGTGGAGGTTGAAGTTACGGGTCCAAACCGTGACTTGCATTCTGGATTGTACGGGGGAGCTGTGGCGAACCCTATTAATATTTTGACTCAAATGGTGGCCAGTCTTCACAACGAGAAAGGTAAAATAATGGTGGAAGGATTTTACGACGGTGTAGAGATTGTTTCAGACGAGGAGCGTGCGTTGATGGCTCAAGCGCCATTTAGCCAAGAAGCTTTCAAGAAATCCATCGGTATCTCAGACGTGTATGGTGAAGAAGGCTATTCAACGCCGGAGCGCACGAGCATTCGACCAACCTTGGACGTGAATGGAATTTGGGGCGGGTATATTGGCGAAGGCGCCAAGACGGTCATTCCTTCCAAGGCCTACGCTAAAATTTCCATGCGTTTGGTACCGGGTCAAAATCCGGATGCCATTACAGAGAAGTTTACGCAG
>DMQR01000193.1:0-4347 GCA_003455605.1 Cryomorphaceae bacterium
GAAGAAATCAATCACGATTTAAGAGTGGGCTTCTCCTACGAGTGGAATTCTAGTAATCAGTTTGGATTCGTTAGAAAGTCAGTGCTGAAGAACTTGAACGATAGTGAGGTGGGCGTTTCCTTGTTGGACGGTATTCAGAATATTCTGCCTTACGGCGTTGAGGATGCATTGCAAAATGCGTCGAGTAACCTGGTGGATGCTTACAAAAAATGTGAGCTGGAAACAGATACAGGACTGGGTATTTTCTCATTGAGCGCAATTATTGTAGATCGGGCAGAGCCGTCAGAGGCTTTGAAAGCAAATACGGTTTGGTCGTGCGGGTTGCCTCGAACTAAAGTGCTTCTTTCTTCTCGTCAGTTGGATTTGTTCAGAAGTGGACAGCCAATAGTAGAAGAGGTTGATGTGAAAGCAGAGAAAGGCGCCTTCTTGGTTCAGTCAGAATTGACTATTGATGCCGACAGTGAAGCATCTTGGGCATTGGTAGCGGATGTGCACCAAGGACCTTCGGACGTGGCCGAGACGAAGGCGCGTTTACAAGACCGTGAAGCATTCTTTGCGGCGATTCGTAAAGATGTAGAGGCTGGGACGAAGCACTTGATAGAATTGGTCGCAGCATCTGATGGCCTGCAGCTCACAGCCGATAGCATTCTCAATAATCGTCACTTCGCAAACACGATGTTCAACATCATGCGTGGGGGGATTTTTGATTTGAATTACACCATTGAGAAGCAAGATTTCGTGCCTTACATGATTAAGGCAAATGGAGCGATAGCGAAGAAATTTGAGAATGAGTTGAATGCTCTTCCTGAGGTCTTTGATGTATTCGAAATCCGTGCGTTGGCGGCAAATAATGGAGATGCTGATTTTGTCCGATTGTGTACAGAATACCTGCCGTTAAAATTTAGTCGTCGTCACGGGGATCCATCGCGTCCGTGGAACAAGTTTTCCATCAATACATGCAACGAGGAAGACGGTTCAAAGATTTTAGATTACCAAGGCAACTGGAGAGATATTTTCCAGAATTGGGAGGCGTTGGCGCATTCTTATCCAGAGTTTATAGAGGGAATGATTCACAAGTTTTTGAATGCTTCGACTTTTGACGGATACAATCCTTACCGGGTAACCAAGGATGGGTTCGATTGGGAAATCATCGAGCCAGATAATCCTTGGTCATACATCGGATACTGGGGCGATCACCAAATCATTTACTTGCTGAAATTCTTGGAGTTTAGCGAGAAGTACTACCCAGAGAAGTTGGCTTCATACTTCGGTCAAGAATGTTTCGTTTACGCGAATGTGCCATACAAGATTAAGAAGTATGAGAATCTATTAGCAAATCCAAAGGATACCATTGAATTTGATTTGATAGCTCATGAAGCCATTGAGGAAATGCGTGCGAAGATGGGTGTGGACGGTGCATTGTTGCAAAACCAAAAGCAAGATATTCACCACATAAACTTGATTGAGAAAATTTTGGCGACAGTGTTGGCGAAGCTCTCTAACTTCATTCCGGAGGCAGGTATTTGGTTGAACACACAACGTCCAGAATGGAACGATGCGAACAATGCATTGGTAGGAAATGGAGTGTCGATGGTAACCTTGTATTACCTGCGCAGATTTCTTGCGTTCTTCGAGCAATTGGTCGAAGGGAATGAGAAAAATGTTAGCGTTTCACAAGAATTGGCCACCTTCTATACCGAGGTTAAAACTGCCTTAGAATCTTCTTGCCATTTGTTGAGCGGATCTATTTCAAATCAAGATCGTAAAAACGTCTTGGATGCCTTGGGTCAAGCGGCTGCAAAATTTAGAGGGAGCATTTATCGTGCAGGATTTAGTGGTGAATTCGTGGAACTTTCCATGGTCGATATAAAGTCCTTCTCTCAAACGGCACGCGAGCATTTGGAACATTCCATCCGCGCAAATAAGCGTGCCGATGGATTGTACCATACCTACAATTTGATGACGGTAGAGGAAGATGGCATTGCCGTGTCTCACCTATCAGAAATGTTGGAAGGACAGGTGGCGGTCTTGAGCGCGGAGTATTTGGATACAACTGAAAGTTTGGCGGTGTTGGATGCGTTGAAGGCCAGTGTGCTATTCCGCGAAGATCAGTACAGCTACATTCTCTATCCGAATAAAAAATTACCTCGTTTTGTGGCGAAGAACGTCATTCCGACGTATCGTGCGGAGCAGAGTGAATTGCTAAAAGAATTGGTCTCAGCGGGCAACCGTCAGGTTGTGACCAAGGATTGTAATGGTAAATACCACTTCAATGGAACCTTTAACAATGTTGACAGCTTGAAAGCGGCATTGAAGGAATTGCCGGAGCAGTACCAGGCATTGGCACAGCGTGAAATGGAGTTATTGAGCACCATTTTTGAAGAGGTGTTCAATCATAAGTCATTTACGGGTCGCTCGGGAACTTTTTTTGGCTACGAAGGACTAGGTTCCATTTACTGGCACATGGTATCGAAGCTTTTGTTGGCGGCTTACGAGAACACACAGCACGCTTTGGATGAGGATGCTGAAGGTGCTTTGGTTGGTAGACTATTTGACCACTACTTTGAGATTCTAGCTGGTATTGGCGCACATAAATCACCGAAGCTTTATGGTGCTTTCCCGACAGATCCGTATTCGCACACCCCAGGAGGCAAAGGTTCGCAGCAGCCAGGTATGACCGGGCAGGTGAAAGAAGATATTTTGAGCAGGTTTGGAGAGCTAGGTGTTCGCGTCTCAGGCGGAGCATTGCACTTCACACCGCAGATTTTGAAAACATCGGAGTTCCTTTCAGAAGAACGGACTTTCCACTACCGCGATGTGGCAGGCACAGAGCAGGAATTAGCATTGGAAGCGGGGTCTTTGGCCTTTACCGTTTGCCAAGTCCCTGTGCTGTACAGGCGTGCTTCGCGCAACAGCATCAAGGTTGTACGCCAGGATAGCGTGCAGGATTTCGACGGGCAAGCCCTAGATGTGGCGACCTCGACGGAGATCTTCCAGCGCCGTCAATCGGTGGTACGCATTGAGGTGGAGGTTATGAAATAATTGGACACTTCGAAAAAATGAAAAAGAGCACATGGAACATAGTCGGAATAGTTTGCGTATTGATCGCACTATATAGCTGTGCCCATGAACCGACAAATATGACGCCCATGAAAACCGCGGCAGAAATTTTAGGTAACCCGGAGTATCAGGCCATCTCCTATGGTGGCTACCGTGCGAAATCGCGTGAGGTGCAGCCGACGATCCAGCAGTTGAAGAATGACATGATGATTTTGCATGCCATGGGCATTCGCATGTTGCGTACTTACAACCTGCAATTGGACCATGCCCCGAATGTTCTTCGCGCCATTCGTGAGTTGAAGGAGGAAGATCCCAACTTCGAAATGTATGTGGTACTAGGGGCGTGGATTGATTGTCAGGATGCGTGGACGGACCATCCAAATCATGATTTTGAGGACCCGACCAACAACGAAAGTGAGATTAGAAAGGCTGTGCATTATGCCAATGAGTACCCGGGAATAGTCAAGGTCATTGCTGTAGGTAACGAGGCGATGGTGCACTGGGCGTGGAGCTACTATGTCAGGCCTATGGTCATTCTGAAATATGTAAACTACCTGCAGGAACTAAAAACTATGGGCAAATTGAGTCCGGACCTTTGGATCACGAGCTCGGATAATTTCGCCTCTTGGGGCGGTGGCAGTGCAGATTACCACAATGAGGATCTTAAAGCTTTGGTCGATGCGGTCGATTATGTTTCTATGCACACCTATCCCTTCCACGATACTCATTATAATAGTACGTTCTGGGAGGTTCACGAGAGTGCGGTGGCAGATGCAAGTGATGATGAGCGTGTGGAATTTGCCATTGATCGTGCCGTATTCTATGCCAAGAATCAGTACCACAGTGTAAAGGCATATCTTGACACCATTGGTATGGAGAAGCCTATCCACATCGGTGAGACTGGATGGGCCAGCATGAGTCGCGGTTTATATGGACCTAATGGTTCGTTTGCGGCGGATGAAGTTAAGCAGGCACTCTACTACCAGAAGATGCGTGCCTGGACAGATTCGGCTAGAATTTCATGTTTCTATTTTGAGGCTTTTGATGAGCCGTGGAAGGATACTAATCATGAAGAAGGAAGTGAAAACAACTTTGGTCTGATTACCCTGAATGGAAAGGCTAAGTTCGCTATATGGCCTTTGGTGGATCAAGGAATTTTTGGAGGACTAATGCGTAACGGCAATGCCATCACCAAGTCATTCGGAGGGGATAGTGCTGCGGTAAAAGCAACCGTGTTGGTACCTAAAACAGTCAATGAATAAAGGATGAAGGGACTGTATTTACGTT
>DMQR01000193.1:4720-16847 GCA_003455605.1 Cryomorphaceae bacterium
GCTTTTGCGGCTGTCGAAGAAACGACAGGCGAAGTAAGTGCGCCGATATACATGAAAGGAGTGTGCTACCATCCTGTAGCGAAGGGAGATACCATACGCAGTTTCGAGCGCATTGATGAAGATCTCGCCTTGATGGTGGATGCAGGAATGAACACTATTCGCACCTATGCCCCCATTGAAGAGGTAGAGGTGTTGGACAAGATTGCCGCGAAGGGCATGAAAGTCGTGGTGGGTTTCGGCTACGACCAAAACGGATTTTATGATTTGCTTTCCGGTTCTTACCTAGAGTATGTGAAGCGGTTCAAGGACCATGAAGCGATATTGATGTGGGAATTGGGCAATGAATATAACTATCACCCGGAATGGTTTGAGGGTAATATCATGAATTGGTACACCACATTGAAGGAGGCGGTCGACGTCATCCATGCCTTGGATTCTGAACATCCCGTGGCGACGGCTCATGGTGAGTTACCGGATTCGTTGGCATTTCATATGGGTGCGGAAGTAGATATCTGGGGTTTAAATGTATACCGTTGGGACCAGCCAGCCACTATTATCGACGAATGGAATGCCGTGAGTGACAAGCCGTTCTATTTTTCAGAAGTAGGTGCAGATAGTTACATGCGAATTGCCGATGCCGGGTTTGCGCAAGGACCAAACGAGGATGCCCAGGCGGTGGCCTTGGATACAATCATAGATCAAATTTTGGCAAGACAATCTGAGAACCATGGATTGCTTTTGTTCTCTTTCACGGACGGATGGTGGAAAGCTGGGAACCCGGGGAGACAAGATATTGGCGGATGGGCCCCAAAAAGTAGCGGAGTACCTTACGATGGTGCCCCGAATGAGGAATATTGGGGTATTGTAGATATCGACCGCCAGCCCAAAAAAGGTTGGGGCGTGGTAATCAAACATTTTACTAAGAAATAATAATAGAAGGAAGATGAAATTAAAGAACGCAATGATTTTACTTACATGTATTTTTCTGCTTTCAGCATGTAATCAAGAAACACCAACAATGAAAGTATTCGAAACCTCCAGAGAAGGGAATCTTCTGACAGAAGTATCGGATTTTGAACTGTCAAAGCCAACGACAATTATTTCTATTGATAGGAATACATCAAAGCAAACTTTAGTCGGTTTTGGTGCAGCATTTACAGAGGCTTCTGCATACTTGCTGAACGAATTGGGTACTGAAAATAGGAGAGAAATAATTGAGGCTTATTTTTCTGAACAAGGGTCTAATTATTCTTTAATGAGAACTCATATGAACTCCTGTGATTTCTCATTGACAAATTATAGTTATTCACCAGTGGAAGACGATACAGAGCTTGAGCACTTTTCCATAGAGGAGGATCGTGATGATTTGATTCCATTCATAAAAGAGGCACAGGAGACGTCAAGCCGTGGATTTAAATTGTTCGCATCTCCCTGGACGGCTGTACCATGGATGAAGGATAACAACAGCTGGGTTGGGGGTAAGCTACTTCCTAAGTACTATCCTACATGGGCAAAGTTTTTTTCAAAGTATGTGGATGCCTACGAATCAGAAGGAATTCCTATTTGGGGTTTTACAGTTGAAAATGAACCCCATGGAAATGGCAATAGCTGGGAAAGTATGCTTTATTCACCTGATGAAATGGTTGACTTTGTTAAAAATCATCTAGGCCCAACTCTAGAAAAGGACGGCAAAGGGGATAAAATCATCATGGGTTACGATCAGAACCGTGAAGGAATCAAAGAATGGGCTGATGTCATGTATGCAAATGAAGAAAACTCGAGATATTTCGATGGAATGGCCATACACTGGTATGAAAGCACTGTAAGCTATTTCCCTGAAATGTTAGAGTATGCACATGAAAAAGCCCCGGGGAAATTGCTCATAGAGACCGAAGGATGTATTGATAATCAAGTACCTGTATGGCGCGACGATGAGTGGTATTGGAAAAAAGAGGCTACAGATTGGGGATTTTATTGGCGACAAGATGACCAAAAGTATCTTCATCCTAAATATGCGCCAGCCCACCGCTATGCCCGCGATATTATTGGTTGTCTGAATCATTGGGTCGAGGGCTGGGTCGATTGGAATATGGTTTTGGATAGACAAGGAGGTCCAAATTGGTTTAAAAACTGGTGCATAGCACCTGTCATCGCTGATACCGAAAACGACGAGATTTATTTCACCCCATTGTACTACATCATGTCTCATTTTTCCAAATTTATGAGGCCTGGCGCGGAAGTATTGGCATCTACAATTTCTAATGACGACTTGATGTCGGCAGCCGTACTCAATAAAGATGCTTCTTTAATTATCGCTGTTTTTAACGAAGGAGAGCAACCAATTACTTATACCGTTGAGATGGAGAATCAAAATTTATCCTTGAGTATACCAGCTCAGGCGCTACAAACTATTGTTTTAGCTCCTAATGAGTAACTTCTATGAGTAGCGTGACAAACAGGGTCCCAATAAGACAAAAAATTGCTTTTGGGGTTGGGATGTTGGCCAACCAAATGTTCCCTGCAGCCATGAGTATTTTCATGGTGGTTTTGGTCCAAGATTTGGGCTTCCCAGGATGGATGTGGGGTGTGATCTTCTTCGCGCCACGTGCCTTCGATGCTATTTTGGATCCTATAATGGGGTTCATCTCGGACAACACCCGCTCAAAATGGGGACGTCGACGTCAATATGTAATTATTGGTTCGCTGATCATGGGGGCCTCGTTCGCCATGCTTTGGCAGCTGTACCGCGAGAACAGTGTGATGTACAACTTCACGTACGTGATGATTTGGTCCTTCGTATTCTATCTAGGGTTAACCATTTTCGGAGTGCCTTATGTAAGTATGGGATACGAGATGAGCGAGGATTACCACGAACGTACCAACGTTATGGCAATCAGCCAGTGGATTGGTCAATGGGCTTGGGTCATTGCACCATGGTTCTGGGTCATTATGTACGATCCCGATTGGTTCCCGACCGCGGATGAGGCTACGAGAACGTTGGCCATTTGGGTGGCCGGAGTATTTACCCTTTGTGCGATGGCTCCTGGGCTGTTACTTAAAAGTGAGAGCACCGTGGACCGTGTCGACTACGAGCCGCTGGACTTCAGAGGGATTTTGGGGAGTATGAAGAAAATAGGCGCGAGCTTCGTGGAGGCCTTTTCCTCTGTGCCGTTCCGCAGATTGTGTATTACGACCTTCCTGGTTTTTAACGGATTCAATACTATTGCGAGCTTCACCTTCTTTGTCATCAAAAGCCACTTGTTCAATGATGATGCTTCAGCAGTAGGGGTGTGGCCCACATTATTTGGAAGTGTGGGTGCTTTAATTACGACGTTCTTGGTGATCCCAATTGTAGCCTGGATGTCAAAGAACTTAGGAAAGAAACGTGCCTTCATTTTGAGCCAAGGCATTTCCATCATTGGTTATATTTTATTATGGTTCTTGATGATCCCGGGCAAGCCTTACATGTTTTTGTTTGCCTTGCCGTTCCACTCGTTCGGTATTGGAGGACTGTTTACTATAATGATGTCGATGACCTCTGATGTCTTGGACATAGATGAATTGAAGACGGGGAAACGCCGCGAGGGTGTTTTCGGAGCTATTTACTGGTGGATGGTGAAGCTAGGATTTGCCTTTGCCGGTGCTTTGAGTGGATTGATCTTGACCTTGGTGAATTACCGGAGTGGTGCCGTAGCGCAGCCTGAAGGGGCCGTGGATGGTTTGCGTATAGTATTCTCTGGGTTGCCAATTATTTGTACGCTAATATCCATAGCGGTGATGTGGAACTACAAGGTGGATGAAAAGTACGCGAATGAAGTGCGTGCAGAATTGGACAAACGAAAATCAGCAACTTCATAACTAAACTTAATGTCTTACAGAAAGGAGAAATTCATCTCGCTGGCGGGGCCAGTGGCGAATAACCTAAGCCTAGAAGAATTAAAGAAACAAAGCCGTGAATTTTTAAATGCCGAGATCCATGGCATCTGCTTTAGCGTCTGTGACGAGGGGCAGCATCCTGGGGCCGTTGAGACAAAGATGAAAAACTGAAGTTCTAACGCTTCACTACCTTTTCGCGGTAGCCCTTAAAACCTGGCTGTATAATTTCCAAAACGTAGAGTCCAGGGGCATAGGCTTCCGTTTCGATATGTACACTTCCATCGTGTAGTTGAGAGTAGATTTGCTTACCTGCCATATCGTACAAGTTAATGGTGCTTGGGCCATTAAGGCGGACAAATAATTGCTCCTCAAAAGGGTTTCCGAGGGCGCCTATCCCATTACTTGCCTGCTCCTCCATACTTAAATTAGATTTTTGGTATACACGCACATAATCCACTTCCATAGAACTACTTGTGAAGCTTGTATCGATTGAGGGAAGAATAGCAATATTCAGTAGGAGAAATTGAGGATCATCGAAGGGCCAAGTGCTAGAAGTATATGTCGAAGGTTCATAGGTATAATGCACCACACTATCTACACTAAATACCATTTTGGTTTCGCTCCATTCTAAGGCATAAATGTGAAAACTTGTGCTTGCGCCATTTACCGTTTGTCCTCCTACGTTTACGGTCCCACCAAAACTAGAGGGTGAATGTATCGCACTTGAAACGTAATCTTGGTTGCTCCCCCAGTGTTCCATGATATCTATTTCTCCACACATGGGCCAGGACGTTGTTCCATATCCTTGTACTTGCCAATACGAGCCTATTTCGGTGATATTTTGACCGAGCATCCAAATGGCTGGCCAGGTTCCTACTCCGGCGGGGAGTTTAGCACGAACTTCCACACGGCCATAGGTGAATGCAAATTTCGAATTTAGTCTAGCTGAGGTAAAATCTTTCGTGACACCCTGGTTAGAATAGCTTTCGCGTAGGGCTGTTAGGTGTAGATTTCCTCCGCTAACGTTCGCATTGGTGTCGCGGTCTGTATAATGTTGAATTTCTCCATTCCACCAACTTGTTCCATTCGGGAGCACGGTTTGCTGCCACCATTTAGAGGTGTCTAGACTGCCGTCTAAATTAAATTCATCGGCCCAAACGAGAGTATCGTAAACTTGGGCATTTAAGGAGGTGCAACTAATGATAAGTGTAAGTGTAAAAATGGAACGCATAGCAAATCTTTGTTTATGCAATAAAAATCGTTACTAGAAACGAGAATCGCCAATTTTCATAGATAGAATTACATGACAGAGAAAACCATTCCACAATTGTCGCATCTTTGCCCCATGGAACATAAAAGTGGCTTTGTCAATATCATCGGGAATCCAAACGTGGGGAAAAGTACCCTGATGAATGCTTTAATCGGGGAGCGCTTAAGCATTATTACGCCCAAAGCGCAGACTACGCGCCACCGTATTTTCGGCATTCTCAACGAACCGGATTACCAGATTGTGTTCTCGGATACCCCTGGAGTCATTCAGCCGGCATATAAGATGCAGGAGCACATGATGAAATTTGTGTCGGATGCCTTTGAGGACGCGGATGTGTTCTTGTATTTGGTAGAGCCCGGCGATCGTACGCTCAAGGATGAAGGGTTTTTCCAGAAGCTGCTCAACACCAAGGTACCTGTGCTGCTGATTATCAATAAGATTGATACAACGAATCAGGTTGAGTTGGAGGAGGAAGTAGCCCACTGGACGGAGTATTTGCCGAATGCTGAAATCATTCCTATTTCTGCACTAGAACAGGCGAATACGACCTATTTATTGGACCGATTAATTGCGCTCATCCCACCCTCGCCCCCGTATTTTGATAAGGACGCTCTTACGGATAAAACCGAACGCTTCTTCGTGAGTGAAATCGTACGTGAGCAGATTCTATTGAACTATAAGAAAGAGGTACCGTATAGCGTAGAGGTGGATGTGGAGGAATTCAAGGAAGCCGATGATATCATTCGCATTCGTACCGTCATTTATGTAGGACGCGATACACAGAAGGGAATCATCATTGGACACAAAGGATCGAAACTTAAGAAAGTCGGAATTGGCGCTCGAAAGCAATTAGAATCCTTCTTCGCCAAGCAAGTGCATTTAGAGACCTTTGTCAAAGTCAAAAAGAATTGGCGAGACAGCGATCTGCACCTGAAAAGGTTTGGTTACAAGAATTAACGACCTTTGCGCCAAGATTGAAATCGACTTATGAGTAACATTGTTGCCATCGTGGGCCGTCCAAATGTGGGCAAAAGCACACTATTTAATCGTTTGATCCAGCGTCGTGATGCTATTGTAGATAGCGTTGCAGGGGTGACACGCGACCGTCATTATGGAAAGAGTGATTGGAATGGAAAGGAGTTTTCAGTCATCGATACCGGTGGTTATATCGAAGGTTCTGAAGATGTTTTTGAGGCGGAGATCCGTCGCCAAGTAGAATTGGCCCTTGAAGAAGCCACCGTAATCATATTCGTGCTTGACCTTCAAGCGGGGTTGACGGAATTTGATAAGATTATTGCCGGCATGTTGCGCAAAACTGAGAAGCCAGTGGTTTACACAGTGAACAAGGTGGACAACAGCATGCAGGAATTAGATGCCGCAGAATTCTATGGG
Organism: Cryomorphaceae bacterium; assembly: GCA_003455605.1. GTDB lineage: Bacteria > Bacteroidota > Bacteroidia > Flavobacteriales > Schleiferiaceae > UBA10364. The sequence continues at coordinate 11,259 of DMQR01000193.1, forward strand.
TTGGGCATCGAAAAATACCACACCATCTCTGCCGTGAATGGTGCGGGTACTGGAGACTTATTGGACGACCTCGTGGAGAACATGGATAAAAATCCAGTGGACGACTTTGAAGATCTTCCGAAGATGGCCATCGTGGGTCGTCCGAATGCAGGAAAGAGCTCTATTGTCAATGCCTTGTTTGATGAGGAGCGCAATATCGTCACTGAGGTGGCAGGTACGACCCGAGATACGGTAAATACACGCTTCAACAAGTTTGGTTTTGATTTCATGTTACTCGATACGGCAGGACTTCGCAAAAAGGGCAAGACCATGGAGAACCTTGAATTCTACTCCAACATGCGCTCTATTCGCGCTATTGAGCATGCGGATGTGTGTATGATGGTGGTAGACGCTACACGTGGGTTTGAAGCACAGGATTTGGCCATTGTATCACTGGTGGAGAAGAATAAAAAGGGCTTGGTTGTGGTGGTGAACAAATGGGATTTGGTGGAGAAAGAAACCAATACCGTTCGCGATGCTGAAGCGCATATCAGAAAGAAATTGGAACCCTTTACAGATTTTCCTATCATTTTATTCAGTGCTCTTACAAAGCAACGCGTATTGAAGGCTTTTGAGGAAGGTGTGAAGGTCTACCAGCGTCGTAAGCAGAGAATTTCAACGAGCAAGCTCAACGATACGATGCTGGATATCATCCAAGGATATCCGCCGCCTGCAGTAAAAGGAAAATATGTGAAGATTAAATTCTGTACACAGTTGCCTACGCGTACGCCGCAGTTTGCATTCTTTGCGAACTTGCCGCAATACATCAAGGAACCCTATAAGCGCTTCCTAGAAAACAAGATGCGTAAGGAGTTCGATTTCTATGGCGCCCCAATCGAAATCTTTTTCCGCAAGAAGTAATTACAATTGGTAGCAAATCACCGCATTTCCCTGTACGATTACCAGAACCGGTGCTCCAGCTGGGGTCAATCGCCCTGCCTCCGCCTCTGATCCTTCAAATACGGTGATGGTCGCATCAGCATCTTTTAACTGAGTCACGTGTATGGTTCCTTCTGTATCATAGATTATGCCTGTGCCGCCTGGGTAGGCTTCCATACGTGCAATATTCTGCTCGAAAGATATCGTGTTGGTAGAGGTTTCTCCGCGTAAGCTGACCTCGTCATCCGACCAATACAATTTACCGTAGCTCATGGCTTTCATTCCTTGAAGATTGTTTAGGTCGTGCTCTAAAATAGTAGTGGTGCCGTCGAAGCGCTGTTCTTGAATCTCACCTTCTTCACCCACGCGTGTGATGCTAGTTGGATTCCCGCCTATAACGATCCAAGGGTTATTTGCAGCAGTGAGGGTGGAGGTTTTGACGCGTTCCTCTCCACGTCTATTGAGCACATGGGCGCGCTCGAGGGTAGAAATAATCACATAATCCTTGCCGTTTCTCTGAAACAATAGTGGGCTTTGGGTAATGATGCCGCTTGCCGCGTCGGTCTTCCAACCGTCAATACGCTGTCCTTCCACGCTGTAATTATACAGTTTGGCCCCAGCGGGCACGAGTATGCGGTAGTTGCGGTTTTTGTCGTAATCCAAAATAGTAGCACCCAAGGAGGTGGCCTCTGGTAAACTCACTGGGAAACCCTCAACTTCACGTCCTAATATGTCCAAGCAGTGTAAGAGGTCGCCAGTGGCAAAGACCATCTGGAGTTTGGCATTCTTAAACATGTCAATCTGCTGAACATCCCCTTGGATGGGACCGTCTAAGGAAAACCTCCACAATTCCTGCCCATTCTCATCGAGTAGGAAGCACTGATTGCTTTCGTCTTGTACGAGTATGTTCTTCATACCGCTGCGGTGGTTCTTAACGAGGAACGGCCCGCTAATGGCTTGCTGAGGTAGTGCGTGAGACCATAAGTAAGCGCTGATGGCCACCTCCTCGCCGCGCTGCTGAACCGTGGCGTTTCCATAAGCAATACCATTATTAACTTCTAAATGACCGGCAAGAAAGGAATGGTCTAAAGCGGCCGGCAAGGTTTCAAAGAATGGTCCCTCCTCTAAGCTGTTGAAGTTGAGGGCGACGGTAAAGTGCTCATTGCGGTCCATGGCCTCTCCCAATGCTTCTAGCGATTCTAGGGCATACCAGTTTTTATTCATGTCCAATTCGCTGCTGTACACTTCCAATAATTGGGTACTCGTCCCTACTAAAAGCCATTGATCCCAGATCATCCATGAAGCGCTGCCCATATCTGCATACACCCATCCGAAGGCAGCGCTAAACAAGAAGCGGTGTGCTTCGTTGAGTATTCCGCGCGCATGACCTTGGTAGACTGAGCTTTGTGAACTCAAAGCGGTTAAGGCATCTTGTACGGTCATTTCCTCACCGTCTAATTTTGCTCCCACTACGACCCCATCACCGTAGCCCACACGTACAAAGCTGCCCTCAAAACTGTTTGCGAAAGTCATCGGTGATAAACCTGCATCTTCTAAGGTATTTTGGGCTTGCTTTAACCTTTGTTTCTTACCGCGGTAGGGGTTAAAGGCGCGCAGCCATTCTACTGGATCTGCGGTATTGATCCCCACGGCGTATTTCGACGAGGCCGCAATGATGGGGCTTAAATCTGTTCCAGTAGGGCGTTCGCTGAAGGTGTTTAAATAGGTGTTTGTGGAATCTGCACACAAGGCTACCGCCGTAGCAATGATTTTATTTTTTTTCCAATCCAGATCCACTGCAGACCACTGGGCGAAATGCTCCAGCCAGCTCCAATCTTGTTCAAAGTAATGTGTTCCTAATCGGGTCACTTCCTTATGCTGAATAAATACATTCGCATCATCAGATTTGGAAGCGTTGTCCCACAAGGTTTTGAACCCTGCATCGTCCATCAAGGAATATCCTGCCGTACGTTGGTTGATGATATCCTGAAGTAGGCCTTCATTGGCACTGATCACCCAGCCTGGTCCGTCGTTGTACGCATACATTGAATCCAAGGTGAAGACCTCGTAATTTCCTATGATGGTGGGAACGCCGACGAATGGAGCGAGGTCCTGTTCGGTAGTCCATACCCAATCCAAATCGCTGGCTCCCGAGGGTAGAAGCGCTCCCGTCCAACGCCCTGCGTTCCACTTCTCCAATGTCTGGGCGGGAATAGCGCTGAGGTAGGAAATGGAAAGCGTATCGCTGGTCTCGCGAAACAGGTGCATATCATTGATGCGCACATACAATGGCGCATCCATCGGCAGCAATGAAGTCGCCTTGGTAGGGGCGGCGGGTTGGCCACATTGTACCAAAAGGGAAGATGCCAAAACAAGGGCGCTTAGGGAGGCGATATGCATTGCTTAATTTTTGACTAAAGCTACATTTTTAAGGCGCCAAGAAGTGGGTGAGGAAGGGTCAGTTTTTCACAAATCGAAGAGGTTCAATTGGCTTGGAAGCAACTGAAAACTTTTGCGGTGGTGGGGCGATGCACCATGGGCTCGAATACCTTCTCGATGGGCCTTTGTAGGGTAGCCCGCATTGTGCTCCCACTGGTAATGGGGATATTCTGTGGCCAATTCTCTCATCAGTTCATCCCTATACGTTTTTGCCAAGATCGAGGCGGCTGCTATATTTTGATACGTAGCATCCCCTTTGACCTGACAGTGGTATGGAATCTCCCCAGATGGTTTGAACCTATTGCCGTCCACAGCAATAAAATTGGGAACCACATTCAATTTTTCAATGGCCCTATGCATGCCCAAGATGCTCGCGTTTAAAATATTGATTTCGTCAATCTCCTCTGGTCCGACATGCACAACAGCCCAAGCCACGGCTTCCTTCTCGATCAAGGGCCTTAAAAGATTGCGCTGTTTCTCAGTTAGCTGCTTGGAATCATTCAACAAATCATTTTTAAAATCAGGTGGCAAGATCACCGCTGCTGCAGTCACTGGTCCCGCTAAACATCCGCGTCCCGCTTCGTCAGTGCCGGCTTCCACCACCCCTAAGGGACTGTATTGAAGCTTCATTCGCTTGCAGATTTTAGGACTTCGAGCCAAGGGGCGGCGCTTGCCGACCAAGTGAATTCGCTCCCGCGAACCAATCCTTTTTCAGACCAATTTTCCCCACCTTCGGCCATTGTCTCGAGCCCATTGGCCCAAGCACCAACATCGAAAGTGGGCAGCAACATCCCCGCGTCTCCAACTACCTCAGTCAATGCGCTGTTATTCGAGGCCATCACAGGCGTTCCACATTGCATCGCTTCCACAACTGGTATCCCGAATCCTTCCATCGCACTTGGCATACAGAACGCCACCGCACCACGGTACAGCTGTTCCAACTCGTCATCTTCCAGCCTTCCCAACCATTTGATTGTGTCCAAGTGTTTCAACTGGCCCATGGCGCCTTCAAAAATTGTGTCTTTAAAGTGGGCGTTGCCCGCAATGTTCAAATGGAAGCTCCGGCGCTCCGGATGTTTCTCCATCCACACATCCCAAGCCTTCAGTAGGGTGATCAAATTTTTACGGGGGGTGAGGGCGCCTACGGCACAAAAATATTTTCCAGCACAGCGCGACTTTCCAGGAGACATAGGTCGCTGAGGAGCATTTGGCGTCACCACAATCTTCCCAGCAGCGACCCCATAGGTCTCCACCAAATCCCTCGCGCTCCACTCACTCACCGTGAACAGCTGGTCCGACATGCGGGCGCCGCGGCGAATATATGTGCGATAATAGCGTCCCACATGTGGCGGTATCCATTCCGGGTGATGCTCAAAATTCAGGTCGTGGATGGTGAGCCATTGCTTGATTTTGGTTCGGGCGGGCAAGCCATCCGGCGACCAATAGCGCGCGGCGCCCCACTTCTTGAGGGCAGCAGGTACACCTATACTGTTCCAATACCACCACAACCAAGGGTGGCGAGCAGGGGGGGGGATTAGCTTGTGGATAATGTTGGGGGCGTTTAGAAAAGAGAATTGTTTCCTCATTCCTTTCATCGCAGAAGGGCGGTCCCACAACAGCAGAAACTGATGTTCTATTGCGGCGGAGAGAATCTGCTCAAGCATACGCAAGGTGTAAATTCCCGTGCCTTCGAGCTTGTTTGGCAAAAGCCACCGTACGTTCACCGCAATTTTCATGGCTTAAATGTACAAAAGTGCACCGCTGTAGCGTTAGATAAGCGGTATATTCGCACCCAACTCGCTACACAACCATGATTCAGCGTATCCTTCAATTCTTAAAGGATCCCACGGCTGCCACTTTAGCCAAGGGAAGCAGCGTCGTGCTCTTCTTTAAAATCATTGGTGCCCTCGGGGGCTACATACTGCTTTGGTCATTGGGCCAGGCGGGAGGAGAGAAAGCAGTGGGCGTGTACGAGGTAGCTTTTACCATGATCTTGATTTCCTCGACTGTAGGGCGTTGGGGATTGGATACGGTGTTGGTGAAGGAATTGGGCAAAACCGAGCTAGGAGATGCTCCGTCACGCGGACTCTATGGGTACATTTTTCTGCGTGTCCTCGCTATAACTGCCGCCCTATCAATCGTGACCTTCTTTGCGGCCGGAGTCCTTACCGAACTCTTTTTCAGTCAAACTCTCGTGGGCGTTTTGCGTACCGCATCGCTGACCACCTTACC
>DMQR01000133.1 GCA_003455605.1 Cryomorphaceae bacterium
GATTTCTTGTTCCCGATTTCCTTGCGTTTTGGATCCGCCAACGGTCATCAATTGTAGATAATCGATAATGATTGCATCCAATCCTTGGGTTGATGCCAGACGACGTACCTTGGCACGAAGATCGAAGACACTGAGTGCCGGGGTATCATCAATGAATAACTTGGCTTTCTCTAAGTCAACAACTCCTGAAGTAAGGTTCTTCCATTCGTAATCCGTGAGGTCTCCTTTTCTCAGTTTTTCTGAGTTGAGTCCTGTTTCGGAGGAGATTACACGAGTGATTAATTGCACACTAGACATCTCTAATGAGAATATCGCAACCTTTTTGTTGTGCTCAATGGCCATGTTCCTTGCCATGGATAGTACAAAGGCCGTTTTCCCCATACCAGGACGAGCAGCTAAGATTATTAAATCTGAAGGTTGCCAGCCCGAGGTAATTCGGTCAAGATCGGAGAATCCAGATGGAATTCCCGAAAGACCTTCTTGTTTACTAATATGCTCGATACGCTCTAAGGCCTGACGAATCAAAGCTTCTGAGCTTTCGTAGTTACGCTTCAAGTTTCCTTGGGCTACCTCAAATAGCTTCTGTTCTGAGCGGTCGAGAAGTTCCAAAACGTCGGTAGTTTCATCAAAGGCACTTTCAATAATTTCGCTAGAAATACGGACCAATTCTCTTTGGATGTGTTTCTGCAAAATAATACGAGCATGATACTCAATGTGGGCTGCTGAACTGACTTTTTGGCTTAATTGGGCCAAATAAACCTCGCCACCTGCCTGCTTCATCTCTCCGTCCTTACGCAGATCTGAAGCTACGGTAAGGATATCTACGGGTTGATTCTCACCGAATAAATTAATGATTGATTTGAAAATCAGTTTATGCTGATCCTTGTAAAATGCATCCGGGTGTAGAATGTCGACAATCTTTGAGAGGGCATTTTTATCAATGAGCAAGGCGCCCAAAACAGCTTCCTCCAAGTCAACGGCTTGCGGGGGTACGCGACCTCCAGCCGTCAAGTTGACAAGGGCTCCGGAGCTACGTCCGGTATTGGGTTGATTTACTCGTTGTTCTGCCATACTCCTAAGTTACTCTTCGTAGACGCCCATTGCAAAGAATTTTTCCATTCTTGCAGCGATTAGGTCTTCAGTGCTCAATTTTTCAAGCGCCTTAGTATGTTTCACGATTTCACGCTTGACAATCTCGAACATAGCATCTGGATTGGAATGTGCGCCGCCTAGAGGTTCTTTGATAATGCCGTCAATAAGCCCGTTTTTCTTCATGTCTTTAGCGGTCAGCTTCAATACTTCAGCAGCTGTCTCTTTGTAATCCCAGCTTCTCCAAAGGATAGAAGAACAGCTTTCTGGGGAGATTACGCTGTACCACGTGTTCTCGAGCATTAGGACTTTATCTCCAACACCGATACCGATGGCACCTCCTGAGGCACCTTCACCGATGATGATACAAATGACCGGTACTTTTAGGCGGGCCATTTCCATAATATTCTTGGCAATGGCTTCACCTTGTCCGCGTTCCTCGGCTTCTAGCCCTGGGAAGGCTCCTGGGGTGTCTATCAAGGTGATTACAGGGCGACCGAATTTTTCAGCTTGCTTCATCAAACGCAAAGCTTTGCGGTACCCTTCAGGGTTAGCCATCCCAAAGTTACGGTATTGACGCATCTTAGTGTTCACGCCTTTTTGTTGGCCGATGAACATGTAGCTCTTACCGTCCATAGTTCCCCAACCACCTACCATCGCTTTATCATCTTTAACACCACGGTCGCCGTGCATTTCGATGAAATCCCCTCGGGTTAAAGCATTTATGTAAGCCATGGTGTAGGGGCGTTGTGGGTGACGTGATAATTGGACACGCTCCCACGCGCTGAGGTTGTTGTAGATTTCCTTCTTAGCGTTGTCGAGTTTTTGCTGAATATCAGTAATGGTTTTGGCCATATCTACACCGGTCTCGTTGGCGAGTTCTAGCGCTTTTACCAGCTGATTTTCAAGATCTTCGATAGGTTTTTCAAATGAAAGATAGTCCATAGTTACATTCTGAATCGGTCGTGCAAAATACAAAGTCCTTAGGAGAGGGACTTCCTTTTTTGCGCCTTTATTATTCCATTTGCGATGATGGTAGCTAAAATCACTACTACTCCAATGTAAAAGGTAGGGGTCATGTTTTCCTGAGCACCGAAAATTATAGCAGCCAAACCAATGCCATAGACGGGTTCAAGGTTGATGGCGAGCATAACGGAAAATGGGCTCATTCGTTTGAGTAATTCGACGCTTTGGATAAAGGGATAGGCTGTGCAGAGAAGGGCTAGAATGGCCATGAAGTACAAGTCTTTAGTTGTGGTGATCCAGAGAGACATGGGATTGTTGGAGCCAAAGAATAGGTCGTAAAGACCGACGCCGACAAAGGCAAAGCCTAGTTCCCAGAAGGTGACTTGGACAGGGTGAGGGTATCGTGTTACCAATTGTTTGTTTAATATGCTAAACGACGCGCTCAGTGATGCGCTGATCAGGGCGATGAGGACACCGAGTTGATAATTGGTCACCTTCAAACCTAAAAACTCATAATAACTCAGATTTGTAGCGTTCGGTGTTTCGTAGAAAATAACAACGACTCCGACCACGACAATAGCGCCTAGAAGGAATTCAATCATATCAATCTTTCCCTTGTCCAGTAATGGTTTTAGTAGCGCCGACCACAAGGCGCCGGTAGATATTCCAGCAAGGGTGAGGCTGATATTTCCAATTTTAATGGCGCCAAAAAAAGTGATCCAGTGGGTGGCGATGAGAATGCCGCACAAGGCCATGAAGCCTATTTCCTTCCAAGAGCCGCGGAAGGGACGCTTCTTCCAAAACATGAATAAGGCGATGGCTACCGTGGTCATGGCGGTTCGATTAAAGACCAGTGATACCGCATCAACACTGATGTAGCGGCCTAGGATTGCGGTAAAGCCCCAAATAAACACGATGAAGTGTAGACTGAGCTGGTCGCGCAGATGTGATCCTTTTTTGAAG
>DMQR01000110.1:0-769 GCA_003455605.1 Cryomorphaceae bacterium
TTGGCGCTGGCCATCTTTGGGGTATGGAGCGTGCGACGTAATGTGTGGAACGCTGTGCTCGCTGTGGGCGTGATGTTTCTGTTGTTGTTTGAGGCGTGGCTCGGTAAGATTGTGGTCGATGGGAATTTAGTTCCGAATCAAATCACCATACATATGATGGGCTCGGTAGCCATTGTGTTGTTGTTGCTCGCGCTTCGCGCTCGCAATACGGAAGGCAAATTTTCCTATCCGAAGTCGGTGGTCCGAGGGTTGGTGGCCTTATTGGTGATGGTGGTGTTCCAAATATTCTTGGGCACACAGACTAGGGAATTGGTCGATTATGCATTGGAACACGGGGTGTTGCGGGCTGAGGTCATTGATTCTATTGAAGGGGCGATGCCAAAGGTGCACCGCAGTTTTGCTTGGGGTATTTTGTTGATGACGAGCATCCTATTCTTCCTTCAGCGCAAGCACAGGGTTTCCATTCCTGGCTTTAGACCCTTGGTCTTTGCCATTGTAATGGAATGGGCTATTGGTGTGACGTTATTTTTCACGGGATTACCGAAAGCTATGCAACCAGTTCATTTGGTGCTGAGTATTGGTATTTTGGCGTCGATCAGTTATCCTCTTTTTCTTGTTGTACGTAAGTCTTGAGCAGCTCGAAGGCTCGTTCCCACTGCGCTTCATGAACTAAAATCTTGATGCTTAAATCTCCGCCCACCGGCAGGACACTGGCCATTTGGTAATGCTCAAGTGTGGTGCGAATGCTTTGACTTTCTAAGAAGGTCGC
>DMQR01000110.1:1156-13561 GCA_003455605.1 Cryomorphaceae bacterium
GGTCCAATTCAGTGTGCTAATCATCCGCAATATTTCCTCACGCATGAACTGGGTCACGGGCGCTAGGCTATCCGCATTTGGCGGGCTATAGTGGTAGAGCACACCGCGCAGGAAATGTTCGGTGCTGTCGGTTACGTAAAACTGCGTGGTCGTGGCCGATGCTCCGGAGAGTTCATAGTAGAGCCCATAGACCTTTTTGTTCCTGTATTCGAAAAACTGCTCGCGCATCCCGCTAGCTTTCACCGTGTGTTTATAGGCCAATTGTTGCGCATCACGCACCAATGCTTCGAGATTGTTGTCGACGGGTTTATAGGTGAATTGGACCGTACTTAAAATCGAGGGATAAACGATATCGAGCCAATACTCCCCTTCGCGTGCCTGCTCTGTGCCTTCTTCTGTCAATACCTCCTTTACGATAACTTTGGCCTCAGCGTTGATGTCCAATCCAAACGGTGCGGCTTCGTTCAACGGTGCGAAGGCCTCGGTACTCGGTAATCCAATACGCATGAAGGCATCTGGGCGGGCTACGGGCGCTTCTGTACATGAAACCCAAAGCAGTGGAAGTAATATTAGGGGACTATGCTTCATGATTAGGATCTACGGTTACTTTGATGCGGATAAGCTTGCGCTGGTCGACGCTCTCCACCTTGAAGGTATAGGCATTATAGTTGATTTTTTCGTTCTTCTCTAAAAACTTGCCGGCCAGCTCCAATACAAGTCCTGCAAGGGTTTCGCTTTCGCCGTTTACAGTATCAAATTGGTCCCTGGAGATCTCTAAAACTCTACAAAAATCGATGAGTGGCGTTTGGGCCTCGAAAACGTAATTATAGTCATCAAGCTTGCTGTAGACCAAATCTTCATTGTCAAATTCGTCCGAAATCTCGCCCACAATCTCTTCCAAAACATCCTCCAAAGAAATGACCCCAGAGGTGCCGCCAAACTCATCCACTACAATCGCCAGGTGAATACGACGCTGTTGGAATTCTTTGAGCAAGTCGTCAATCTTCTTACTCTCGGGTACAAAGAAGGGAATCCGCATGAGGTCTTGCCATCCAAAGTTTTCCGGCGCATCCATGTAGGGCAGTAGATCCTTCACATAGACCAGGCCTTTGATTTGGTCCAGATTTTCGTCAAACACCGGAATGCGCGAATAACCACTCTCGGTAATGTGCTGTAATGTTTCCGGATAAGGTGCCTTAATGTCTATGGCGATGACGGATGTACGCGGCGTCATTACTTCCTTGACGGTCGTTGATCCGAAGCGAACAATTCCTTTGAGTATACGCTGCTCCTCCTCATTTGTATTTTCATCAGCAGTAAGCTCTAAGGCTTGCTCGAGGTCGTCCACACTTAGCTGCGGACCGCGGCCTTCGATGTTGATGCGGTTGATGGTTTTACTCAATCGAGTGCTGATAGGCCGCAAAACCCTGTGAATGCGTGAGAGGAGTGGGGTAACCAATTCTGCAAAGTGCACTTTAGACGCATTGGCATATACCTTGGGCAAAATCTCTCCAAAGAGTAGCAATACTCCGGTAATGGCTAGAATCTCCACTACAAATGTGAGCAGAGGACTCCAGCTATCTGGTGAGAAAAAACTGTTCAACAGATAAGTTGAAACAATAACGATTCCTACATTGACGAAATTATTGGAGATAAGTATGGTCGCCAACAAGTGGTCCGGTTCTTCAAGGAGTTTCAATATTTTCTGTTGGCGTGGTTCACTGTCGTCCATTAGCTCTCGATCGGCAGACGTTATGGAAAAGAAAGCCACTTCAGATCCAGAGATAAGCGCAGATAAAAGCAACAATAAGGCGAGAACTAAAAGCAATAAGATATCTGCGGATGCAAGGTGCCCAAAGCTTTGGGCGAGATCAAAAAACAATGAAGGAGGCTCTGTTTCCAAAGGTTCGGATTTAGTTCAACTTAGAACGGTAGGTCATCTTCGTCCTGTGACGGGGATGCAGCTACCGGTGCCTTTGGTTGCGCGGTCGATGGTGCCATTTTGCCATAATTCGGTTGGCTATATTCGGAGCCTTGTTCCGATGAAATGCCTTCGCTTTCTGCACGAGAGGTCAGCATAGTCATTTGGTTAGCTTGAATTTCTGTTGTATAACGATCAGAACCTGTTTGGTCCTGCCATTTGCGTGTTTTGATGCGACCTTCGAGATATACCTTGTGTCCACGCTTAAGATATTTGTGCGCTACATCGACCAATCCTTTCGCATTGATTACGATATTGTGCCATTCTGTGTTTGTCACGCGCTGACCCTCTCTATTTGTATATGTTTCAGAAGTTGCCAAAGGGAATTTCACCAATGATCCTCCATTTTCGAAGTGCATAATTTCCGGGTCTTTCCCGAGGTTTCCAATGAGCATTACCTTGTTTAATGTTCCTGCCATGATTGTCTAAAATTTCTTGTTGTATTCTATCAAAGATAGGCATAATTGGTCCGTGAATTACAGCATGCTTTTAACAAAATTGGAGACAATAACGGGCATGCCTAGTGATTCTATTTCGCCCTTTCCATAATACTTTTGTGCCTCCCCAAAAGTGTCCTCATCTACCGCCCAAAAATGGCAGTGAAGGTCCTTGTGGGAAAGTCTGTGCTTAATGGGGTCCTGCATCAACATTCCCTTTTTAGGAGCACTCTCCAGCCTAGGAAACTCATATAATCCGCCCCAGATAGACGAGGTATCTCGCTTATACATGGCCCACTTTCCCCCGCGCTCCACCACGGCGAAATGAATGGTTTCCTTGGCGCGCTTATTCTTGCGAATTTTCACCGGTAGTTCATCGATGCATTGATGCTGATGAGCATTGCAGAATGAGGCCAAACGGCATGTTTCACAATGTGGCTTTTTCGGCGTGCAATGCAGCGCACCGAACTCCATAATACCCTGGTTGTAATTTCCAGGATTTATGGCTTGTTGGACCAATTCATCCGCGAGTTCCTGAAACTCCTTCGGGCCTGAACCTTGATTTATGGGACTGTGAATCCCGAAATACCTCGAGAGCACGCGATAAACATTGCCGTCCACCACCCCTTTTCGCTCACCGAAGCAAATGCTAGCGATGGCTGCCGCGGTGTAGGGGCCTATGCCCTTAATTGACAACAAGTCTTCGCTAGTTGAGGGCAATTGGCCATCAAATTCCGCCATGATCTGTGCTGCACCTTTTTGCAGATTTCGGGCACGACTGTAATAACCTAGACCAGTCCAAAGGGCTAAAAGTTCATCTTCGGGCGCCTCTGCAAGGGCCTTGATTGTGGGGTAAGTAGCGAGAAGTTTCTTGTAATATGGGGTGCCTTGCGTAACGCGCGTTTGTTGTAAGATGATTTCACTCAGCCAAACCTCATAGGCCACGGGAGTCTTTTTGCGCCAAGGTAAATCGCGCTTATTTTGATTGAAGAACTCTTCAACGCTTATTATGAAGTGGTTAAATGCGTTTTTACTCACGTTTAGGGTATCCGATTATTTTATCCTTTTAATCTGTAAATAAGGAGAATAGGTGTATATTTGCGCCCCTCACTAACCAAGTCCGGAAGGACCTAAAAATACAGAGCAAATGACTAAAGCGGATATCGTTACTAAGATTTCTGATAAAACAGGAATGGAACGTGGAGACGTTCAAGCGGTTGTTGAAAGCTTCATGAAGGAAATCAAGCATAACTTAGAAGATGGGAACAACGTATACTTGCGTGGCTTTGGTTCTTTCATCGTAAAGAAGCGTGCACAAAAAACAGGGCGTAATATTTCTAAGAACACGACTATCGTCATTCCGGCTCACTACATTCCAGCCTTCAAGCCGGCGAAAGTATTCGTAGAAGCTGTTAAGGATAACGTACCCGTAAACGACTGATTTGAAAAAAAACCAAATCATAGCAGTACTTCTCGCAGTTATAGCAGCGGTTGTATTAATGCTTGGGCCTAGAACTGCTCCCGTTGAGGAGGTAGTACCAGCGGCGACGGAAAATATTGGGCTTGATGCCAAAGTTGACGAAGCAGTGGCCATCATCCAAAGCGGGGAGGGCGCGCCTATGCAAGCCATCGGCATGTTGCTAGAGGTATTGAAGGAGAATCCTGACCACGAGAAAGCATTAATGTGGCTTGGGAATTTTTCTATGATGAGTGGACAGTGGGAAAAAGCGGTGGATCGTTTCCATCATTTGATTCGAATCCGTCCAGAGGTTGAGATGTATTGGTTGAATAAGAGTCAGTCACTCCTTCAAATGGGAGATACCATTGCTGCTTTGAACAGTGCGAAAGAATATTTGAACACACATCCAGAGGCAACACGAATCAATGATTTAGTTACTGGATTACAGAATTAATAATTTTAAAACTTAGCATTATGCCAAGCGGAAAGAAACGTAAAAGACATAAGATTGCAACGCACAAGCGTAAGAAGCGTCTGAGAAAAAACCGTCACAAGAAAAAATAATTAAATAGAGTATGCGCACAGAATTAGTTATTAGTGCTAGTTCTGACCGAGCGGATATTGCACTACTTGAGGGCGGAAGACTTCAGGAACTCATTAAGGAAAAAGGAGATGATAGTTTCTCCGTTGGTGACGTTTATCTAGGAACGGTAAAAAAATTGGCCACAGGCCTGAATGCTGCCTTTGTAGATGTTGGTTATGAAAAAGATGCATTTTTGCACTACCAAGATCTCGGGCCGCAATTAAATTCTTGGCAATCCTACCTACGTCGCACCTTAAAAGGCAAGCAACAAAGCAACCTCACTAACTTTAAAAATGAAGCCAACATCCAGAAGGAGGGCAACATTGGTGATGTTCTAAAGCAAGGCGATCAAATCTTGGTGCAAATCACCAAAGAGCCCATTTCAACTAAAGGGCCTAGAATTACAGCTGAGCTTAGTATTGCGGGCCGATTTGTAGTGCTCGTGCCATTCTCGAACCGCGTGAGTGTGAGTCAAAAGATTCGTGATCGCGAAGAGAAGGACAAACTAAAAAACTTGGTCAGAAGCATCAAACCAAAAGGCTTTGGTGTAATTATACGTACTGTCGCCAGAGGACAGAGCGCAGAAGAACTACAGGCGGATCTAAAATCTTTACTTCGCAAGTGGAAAGTACTCCATAAGGGGGTGAAGCGTTCCAATAAGCCTGTACGTATTTTCAGCGAAATGAATAGAGCCAGCGCGTTCTTACGCGATGTGTTCGACGATAGCTTTTCCTCCATTACGATCGACAATCAAGATCTATATGAGGAGGTAAAAGAATACCTCGATGAGATTCAACCGGGGGCGTCTAAAATGGTGAAACATTACACCGGTCAAATGCCGTTGTTCCAGTTCGCTAGTGTAGACCGCCAAATTAAGGGTGCATTCGGTCGTTCGGTTAGCATGCCTAAAGGAGCATACCTGATCATTGAGCATACCGAAGCGATGCACGTGGTTGATGTGAACTCGGGCAATAGAACCAATACGGCGGAAAACCAAGAAGCCAATGCGTTGCAGGTAAACCTGCTCGCGGCAGAAGAGGTGGCGCGTCAGTTACGCTTACGCGATATGGGTGGTATTGTCGTCGTGGACTTCATCGATATGAATAGCGCAGAGAATCGCAAGGCGGTTTATGAGAAAATGCGCGATGAAATGAAAAAAGATCGTGCACGTCACAAAATCCTTCCCATTTCAAGGTTCGGTTTGATGGAACTGACGCGTCAGCGCGTTCGACCTGAAACGAATATCACTACTCGTGAGGAAAATCCGGATAATTTGGTTGAGGCGCCAATTCAAATCATTGAGGCGATCAAATCAAAGTTAGCGACCCTTGACAAGCGAGAGGTATACATCCATGTTCACCCGTTCTTGGAAGCCTATATTACCAAAGGGTATTTTAGCAGTATCAAGAAAACGTGGCAAAGTGAATTGCATAAGAAATTGGTGGTAGTACCGCGCGATGCTTACACTATGTTGGAGTGGAAGGTGAAAGACCGTGAGAACAAAACCCTGTAAAACTTTTGTTTTTCCACAAACCCGCTCCGTACGAAGTATGGAGCGGGTTTTTTTATTAAAATTGGTTCATGACAACTTCCGAAGCTCTACAGAAACTCCGCAGGTATTGCACCTATCAAGAGCGCAGTCCCTTTGAGGTATACCGAAAGTTGGGCCTTTTAGGATTGCCTAAGGACCGACATGAGGAGGTTATGGCAAGTTTAATGGAAGAAAACTTCCTGGATGAATACCGTTTCGCAGAGGCCTACTGTCAAGGTAAGCTCAATCAGAAGTATTGGGCACCCTATCGTATCAGCATAGGGCTGAGAGAGCATCGCATTCCGAAAGTGACCATTGATAGGATATTTAATCAAATACCCCAAAAGCGCGTTGAAGAGAATGCGCTTTATTTAACCAATCGTTGGTTCAGTTCGAAAACAAAGGAACAACTGAAAGCCGCTATGCAACGCCGCGGGTATTCTTTTGAGATGATTAACAGGGCGTATCAAACGGTAGAAGAAGAACGCAAAAGTTCTCTTTAACCCTTCGCATGTATACAGGATCAAATAGACGCTAATATCTCCTTTACCTTCTGTATGCCCGCTTGGGTAACATCAAGGTGGAAGACCATGCGGCATTTGCCCGGGCCCATTTGGCTGATACCAATTCCTTTCTCTACCAGGGTACCAATGAAAGCTTCCTGGTTCATATCCTCATTCAATCCAAAGATTAAGATGTTGGTTTCAGGGGCCACCACATTTTTCACCCAAGATTGCTGGCCTAAAAATTCCGCCATATTCTTGGCAGCGAAGTGGTCTTCGACCAAGCGGTCTACGTTATTTTCTAGTGCATAGATGGCAGCACCGGCCAAAAGGCCTGCCTGTCGCCAGCCACCGCCTATTCGTTTACGAATTCTGCGGCTGTGATGAATGAATTCCTCGCTTCCTAGAAGCACTGAGCCTACTGGTGCGCCAAGACCTTTGGAGAGACAGATGGAAATGGAATCAAATGCATTACCGTAATCGCTTTCACTTTGATTCTTGGCTACAAGCGCGTTGTAAAGGCGTGCACCATCTAGGTGGAAGGTCAACCCATGTTTAGAGGCTACTGCTCTAAGCGCCTCAATTTCTTCCCATTCGTAGCACGTTCCACCGCCTTTATTGGAGGTGTTTTCTACTGCGATTACGCGCGATTTTGGGTAATGGACATCGTCGACTTTAATACAACCGAGTACACCTTCCGGGTGCATGATACCGCGCGCATCACCTGTAAAAGTGACTGAAGCGTGAGCGTTAGCGGCAATACCACCGCCCTCGTAGTTATAGATGTGAGCATAGGGGTGGCAAATGACTTCATCGCCAGGGCTTAAATGTGACATCAGTGCGATCTGATTTGCCTGAGTACCGCTCACACAGAAAAGGGCTTTTTCCGTGCCAAAGCGTTCAGAGGCCATGGCCTCCAGTTTTAATACAGTGGGGTCGTCGCCCCAAACATCGTCGCCTACTGGGCTGCTAATCATCGCATTTAACATGGCCTGGCTAGGGCGGGTCACAGTATCACTGCGCAAGTCAACTTCAAACATGGTCTTTCACTGTTAAAGCGTGAAGATAGCAAGGGTATGCTTAACTTTGTCATACTATGGTTACAGCAGATCAAATCAAGTCTTTGGGCGAGCGTTTGGAGCGATTGGCGTCTTATTTAAATCTCGAGCAAAAGCGCATTCATATTATCAACGAAGAAGAGAAAACAGCTTCACCTGAATTTTGGAATGACCCTAAAGAGGCGGAGAAGGTGATGAAAGCGCTTCGGGGTGTTAAGTTTTGGGTGGAAGGCTATGAGAAAGCCGAGGCTTTGTTCGGTGAGGCCGAGCTCAGTTTGGAGTTTTACAAAGAAGGTGAGCTGAATGAGGCTGAGGTTCAGGAAGCGTATGATATCTGTGAGAATTTGATTGAGGAATTAGAGTTCCGTAATATGTTGAGCGGTGAAGAGGATAAACTCAGTGCCGTATTGCAGATTACTGCGGGTGCCGGTGGCACCGAAAGCTGTGATTGGGCCAGCATGTTGATGCGTATGTATTTGATGTACGCAGAGAAAAATGGATACAAGACTAAGGAATTGGTCCTACAAGAAGGCGATGTTGCCGGAATCAAGACCGTGACGCTAGAGATTGAAGGAGATTTTGCTTTTGGATATTTAAAAGGAGAGAATGGGGTACACCGATTAGTGCGTATTTCACCGTTCGATTCGAATGCCAAGCGCCATACCTCTTTCGTTTCGGTGTATGTGTTCCCGCTAGTGGACGATACCATTGATATTCAAATTAACATGAGTGATATCGAATGGGATACCTTCCGCAGTTCTGGGGCCGGTGGCCAAAATGTGAACAAGGTAGAGACTGGGGTGCGTCTGCGTCATAAGCCTACTGGAATTATCATTGAGAATACGGAAACGCGGTCGCAGTTGGGGAATAAGGAGAAGGCCATTCAGCTTTTGAAATCCCAATTGTACGAGATGGAGATTGAGGCGCGTAATGCCAAGCGTGCGGAGATTGAAGCCGGCAAGAAGAAGATTGAATGGGGTTCGCAGATTCGCAATTATGTGATGCACCCTTATAAATTGGTCAAAGACGTCCGTACTGCAGAAGAGACCTCTGATGTGGACGGGGTGATGAATGGAAACATTGATAGATTCCTCAAAGCATTCCTAATGCAGCAGGGCGAAAGTGCTGCGGTAGACGAGTATTGAAATAATGTATCAAAGGGCTTATTCATCCCACGGATAACGAACAATTTGCGCAGGATACTTCTTATCTTGGAGCTATGCGTTCCATATTATTTTCACTAGCATTTTTGATTTCCTGCGGCATTCATGCCCAGCAGGGATTTGTACACAATAGTGGACAATGGAATGACCCTTCCGCCTTTAGGATGCAGATCGGCCCAAATAGCCTGTTTTTAACGTCAGATTCGCTGGTGCTTTCCGTTATGGACCCTGCAGATTTTAATGATGAACACATCGGTGATCATCACCATTATTCTGACACCTTACATTACCACATCTTTAGCATGGCGTTCGATGGGGCGCGAGAAATGCAATGGGCAGGGGAGCTGGCCTACGAGGCGCCTTTAAATTATTTCGTTGGGCCCCGCGAGAGATGGCGTTCAAATGTACGTAGCTACTCCAAGGTGCGAGCACAGGATGTGTATCCTGGAATTGATTTAGTAGTATATGATGCTGCTGGAGGGTTTAAGTTCGATTGGGAATTAGACCCTGGTGTGGATCCTGAACAGATACATATTCATTACGGCGGTTTGTTCGGCCTTGAGGTGTTGGAGAAGCAGCTCCATCTTCAAACTCGCTTTGGCTCGCTTGTAGAAGATATGCCTTATGCATACCAAGAAGATAGTGAAGTTCGCGCGCGGTACGACCAAGAAGAGGGGTATGTGGGATACAAAATTGGTCGTAGGAAAAAAGACCAATCCTTGATCATAGACCCCATCTATATCTTTAGCACATACACGGGGAGCTCCTCAGACAACTTTGGCTATACGGCTACTTTTGACGACAATGGTAATGCTTTTGGAGGAGGAATAGTTTGGGGAACAGGTTATCCTACTACGCTCGGAGCGGTGGATACTGTATTTAATGGCGGCTTATTTGATGTGGCACTTTCGAAGTTTTCATCGGATGGGACCCAGTTATTATGGTCAAGCTTTTTGGGCGGATCAAACTTGGACCAGCCTTATAGTCTAGATTGTGATGAAAATGGTGATCTCTACATTCTGGGCTCTACGGGGTCAGATGATTTCGGAGTGACGGCCACAGCTTATGATACCTCATTCGCAGCAGGGCAGCAGGTGACGGCAGAATATTATACATTTACTCAGGGTACCGACCTCTTTGTAGCGCACATTAGTGCAAATGGAACTCAGTTAGTGGGGAGCACATACCTCGGCGGTGCCGGTAATGACGGTATCAACACCAATCTTGGGTTTAATTACGGGGACAGCTATCGCGGCGATATTGAAGTAGGTCGTAATGGTGGATACGTCTACATCGCGAGTTCGACACTGAGCAGTTCCTATCCGACCTTGGATTCTGCGACGACACACCAGGGGAATCAGGATGGTGTGTTTAGTATCTTAAGTAGAAATATGACCCAATTATTGGCCAGTACTTACGCCGGAACTTCAGGTGACGACGCGTTGTACTCCATTGCTTTATCCGACAAAAAGGGGTTGAATTATTCTGCTTCTAACATGAAGTACAGTCCATTTTTTATTGCGGGTTCAGTTGGTGCATCTACCGATAGCAGCTTCGAAATGGGTTGGGTAAATACGTTTAACACCGCCTTTCCCACCTCTTCAGATCAAAATGCCTTGCTTCTATCAGGGTATATCACTTCAAGTGCTGCTAGTGTTGCGGCAAGCATTGTAATAGATGCCTTAGACGTTCAGACCGATACGGGCTATAACCAACATTTTTTTGTCGAGGTAAATTCAGAAACAGATACAAATACCATCGTCACGGTAATGGGCCAGCACAAGGGAGGCTTGGCTCACGACGGTGGGCTGTGGGGGCAACCTGGTAGCGCTCAATATTTTCAAGAGTTTAAGCGCAACACTAATTACGGATTCGACCTCCGCCGAACCGCTGTATGGGGCGATAGTTCAAATGCGACGGTGGATGTCAGTCCGACCGCCTTGCTGGTAGATGATTGTGGCAATACCTACTTCAGCGGCTGGGGAGGATCACCAAACCCGGAGGGCAACACCAACAACATGATTACTACGCCAAATGCCATTCAAAGTACTACCGATGGACGTGATTTATACTTCTTAGTGCTTGGGCCGGATTGGAAAGACGCACGCATGGCGACCTATTTTGGCGGGCCAAGCAGAGAACACGTGGACGGGGGTACCTCTAGGTTCGATCGCAATGGACGCATCTTCCAAGCGGTTTGTGCCGGCTGTGGCGGGGTCTCAACCTATCCGTCTTTCCCTTCATCGGCCTATTCGACCACTAATAATTCAACGAATTGTAACCTAGCTGTTACCGTCATTGATCTTGATATTCAAAATGCTCGTGTGCGAACCTATCCAAATCCGCCGGCTTTCTGTCTGCCGAATTCATTCATTTTACAGGATTCTAGTACCAACGTGCAAGAATTTACCGTGTACTGGGGCGATGGAAACTCAAACATGGGATCGAATCTGCCGAACGGTCATGTTTATGCGTCCCCTGGTATCTACCCGGTGCAAGTCATTGGCCACGATACCATTTGTGATACTTGGGATACGGCGACCTTTAATGTCCAAGTCAATCCTCCGTACGATTCCGCATTTACCCACTTCGATTACGATTATTGCGATCCGCAGCGTTCAGTGATCATATCATTGCGTAGCATTTTGGACTCTTCCCTTATTACGGATAGAATATTGAATTGGAGCATAGCAGGCGCAAACTTCTCCGCGGCTCAATTCCAAACCAATATGCCCACCGCCGGCTATACTCCTATTATCCTTACCTCACTCGATACCGTATGTAACGTTACCGAAGAATTTGTCGATACTATATTTTTCCGACTTCCTCCATACCTTAACATCATCTCGGATGTTGAGGATTGTGAAACCCAAGAATTTGTCGAGTTTTCCCCTGCCTACAATGGCGTCTACCAGGGTTTTGAATGGCTCGTAGACGATCAAAACCAAGGTGCCGCTAACCCACTTACCATTGGCACTACCGGCATTTACGAGATATCACTAGTGGGGTATGACAGTATTTGTAATACGACTGATACCCTTACGGAAACTTTTGATATTTACTTCGCGGGTGAGCCCTTCATGGTTCCGAACATCATCACGCCGAATGGAGATAATATTAATGACAGATGGACCATGAATACTGACGAGAATTGGGAAAGGTTCCATGCCATACTCTTCAACCGATGGGGCCTCAAAGTCTTTGAAACCACTGCGCCGACCTTCGATTGGGGGGCAGATTATGATGGCAAAACTCTCACCCCTGGTGTGTACTTTTACCAAGTTGAAGCCGAAAACAGATGCGGCGTCGTTACCGAAGAAGGAACCCTACACATTACCTATTAATTATGATTACTGTATATCACAATCCGCGTTGCCGAAAATCCCGCGAAGCTCTTGCGCACCTTGATGAGAAAGGCGCGCAGTATAATGTTCGTCTCTATATGAATGGCGAGCAGAGCATGACAGCAGCTGAGCTTGAAGAGGTTTTGGAGGCGCTAGATATGGATGCTCTCGAGCTGGTGCGTACTAATGAGGCCTTGTGGAAAGAAGAGTACAAGCACTTGGAACTTGATGAACAGGAGATTATCCTCGCGATGATTGAGCATCCCCGTTTGATGGAGCGCCCAATTATTGTAAAGGGATATAAAGCCGTGGTGGCGCGTCCTGCTGACGCTATGGATGCCATTCT
>DMQR01000110.1:13958-14576 GCA_003455605.1 Cryomorphaceae bacterium
GGGTTTTTTATATTATTTCAACTGAAATCTTATTCAGCCGCTTCTTCTTTATGACCGATGATCGCGTGGGCTAGTTTAGGGTTGATGGCTTCAAGACCGATCAACGTAAGCCAGTATCCAACGAATAGGCCCAAGAAAACCAACATCGAAAAGCCCATCAAGAAAACAATCATAAAAACGAGGAAACCGATAAATTTCATAGTAGGTGTTTTTAATCGCCTCTAAAGATACATCACACAAATGTTTCAATAGGATTTCTGTGCTGTAAATTTGTCCTGTAGATTTCGAAACTAATCAACTCATGATGGACTACAGAATAGAACACGATACGATGGGCGAGATGAAAGTCCCTGCTGATAAGTATTGGGGTGCACAAACGGAGCGCTCTCGTCACAATTTTAAAATAGGACCCGAAGCATCGATGCCACAGGAGGTCATAGAAGGTTTTGCGTATTTGAAAAAGGCCGCAGCCTTTACGAACTGCGATGCGGGCGTCTTGAGCGTTGAAAAACGGGACCTCATTGCAGCCGTATGTGATGAGATTTTAGAAGGTAAGCACCAGGACCAATTTCCTTTGGTCGTTTGGCAAACCGGTTCTGGAACTCAAAGCAATATGAA
>DMQR01000005.1:0-1131 GCA_003455605.1 Cryomorphaceae bacterium
TTGACTGTGAAGTCTGATGATGTTGTAGGTCGTGCCAAGACCTACGAGAGCATCGTTAAAGGTGAGCGTATGCCTCAACCAGGTATTCCTGAATCGTTCAACGTTTTGTTGCACGAATTGAAAGGATTGGGACTAAAAGTAACATTGGACTAATACATGAATAATCTCCAAGGTCCTAGGGTCTTGGGCTTTAATAAAATCGCATTATGGTTCTTAGAAAAAGCGATAAAAACACAAACAGCGCATTCAATAAGATTACGATCTCGTTGAGCGCACCAGAAACCATCCTTGAGAATAGTCATGGAGAGGTTCTGAAACCAGAAACAATCAACTATCGTACTCACAAACCTGAGCGAGACGGTCTCTTCTGTGAACGTATTTTTGGTCCTGTTAAGGATTACGAGTGCGCTTGTGGTAAGTACAAGCGTATCCGCTACAAGGGCATTGTTTGTGACCGTTGTGGGGTTGAGGTGACTGAAAAGAAAGTACGTCGTGACCGCGTAGGACATATCTCTTTGGTGGTTCCTGTAGTTCACATTTGGTACTTCCGTTCGTTGCCAAACAAAATTGGTTACCTATTAGGGCTTCCTTCGAAGAAGCTTGATATGATTATATACTACGAACGTTACGTGGTTATTCAAGCAGGTAATGCGGTAGATAATGAAGGTAATCCGCTAACGCACATGCAATTCTTGACTGAGGATGAGTATTTAGATGCGTTGGAGCGTTTGCCAATAGAAAATCAATACTTGGAAGATAGCGATCCTAACAAGTTCATTGCTAAAATGGGTGCAGAGGCAGTTCAAGGACTTTTGGGTCAATTGGATCTAGATTCTCTATCCTACGAATTGCGCCACAAGGCCAATACAGAAACTTCTCAGCAACGTAAGCAAGAAGCTTTGAAGCGTTTGTCTGTAGTAGAGAGCTTGCGCGATGCTAACTCACGTATTGAGAATAATCCAGAGTGGATGGTGATGAGTGTGATCCCTGTGATTCCGCCAGAATTGCGTCCATTGGTACCGTTAGACGGTGGTCGTTTTGCAACTTCAGATTTGAACGATTTATACCGTCGTGTCATCATCCGAAACAACCGCTTGAAGCGCCTTCTTGAAATCAAAGCACCAGAGGTAA
>DMQR01000005.1:1441-6650 GCA_003455605.1 Cryomorphaceae bacterium
TGAAATCAAAGCACCAGAGGTAATCTTGAGAAACGAGAAGCGCATGCTACAAGAATCAGTAGATAGCTTGTTTGATAACACGCGTAAGTCCTCTGCAGTGAAGACTGAAAGCAACCGTCCTTTGAAATCACTTTCAGATTCATTGAAAGGTAAACAGGGTCGTTTCCGTCAGAACCTATTGGGTAAGCGTGTGGATTACTCGGCTCGTTCGGTAATCGTCGTTGGGCCAGAATTGAAACTACACGAATGTGGTCTTCCTAAGAATATGGCTGCAGAACTTTACAAGCCGTTCATCGTACGTAAGTTGATCGAAAGAGGTATTGTGAAGACTGTAAAGTCAGGGAAGAAAATTATTGATCGTCGCGACCCAGTTGTTTGGGACATCCTAGAAAATGTGATGAAAGGTCATCCGGTACTATTGAACCGTGCACCGACCCTCCACCGTTTGGGTATCCAAGCGTTCCAGCCGAAGCTTATCGAGGGAAAAGCAATCCAATTGCATCCTCTGGCATGTACGGCATTTAACGCCGACTTCGATGGTGACCAGATGGCTGTGCACCTGCCATTAGGACCAGGAGCTATTTTGGAAGCTCAAATCCTTATGTTGGCGTCGCACAATATTTTGAACCCAGCAAACGGTTCTCCTATTCAGGTTCCTTCACAGGATATGGTTTTGGGTCTGTATTATATGACTAAGCCAATGAAGAATACAGTTGAGATGCCAGTTCGTGGTGAAGGTATGGTATTCTACTCCCCTGAAGAGGTGGAAATCGCTTTGAATGAAGGTTCAGTAGATCTACACGCCTTGATTAAAATCAAAGGCCGCGTAGAGCAAGGTGATGGTTCCATGAAAATGGAATTCATCGAGACGACTGTAGGTCGTGTGTTGTTCAATCAGGCAGTGCCTGCTCAAGTACCGTTCATCAATGAGGTATTGACTAAAAAAGCTTTGCGTGGAATTATCGCGAATGTCTTGAAAAAGACGGATGTTCCTACGACAGCGAAGTTCTTGGATGATATTAAATCTATGGGATATAGTCGTGCATTCCGCGGTGGTCTATCGTTCTCTTTGAATGATATCCGTATTCCAGATGCGAAGGTAATATTGATTACTGAAGCTTCGGAAGAAGTAGACGGTATTTTTGCTTCGTACAACATGGGTCTTATCACCAATAATGAACGTTATAACCAAGTAATTGACGTTTGGACAAACACCAATGCACGCTTGACACAGGCTGCTATGAGTACGTTGATAAACGACCGTCAAGGCTTTAACCCGATTTATATGATGCTTGATTCTGGAGCGCGTGGTTCTAAAGAGCAGATTCGTCAGCTTTCTGGTATGCGTGGTTTGATGGCAAAGCCGCAGAAATCAGGTTCTTCAGGTGGTGAGATCATCGAGAATCCTATTATCTCAAACTTTAAGGAAGGATTATCGATCCTTGAGTACTTCATCTCTACACACGGTGCACGTAAAGGTCTTGCGGATACGGCATTGAAAACGGCCGATGCGGGTTACTTGACTCGTCGATTGCATGATGTAGCGCAAGATGTCGTCGTAAATGAAGATGATTGTGGTACACTTCGAGGTCTTGAGGTGAGAGCATTGAAGAAGAGTGAAGAGATTGTTGAGTCTCTCGGTGAGCGTATCATTGGTCGTGTTTCATTAGGAGATATTGTAGATCCATTGTCAGATGAAGTATATGCGGCTGCGGGTGAACTGATCACTGAAGATATTGCTGAGCACATTGATGCTTCTCCAATTGAAGTTGTGGAGGTTCGTTCGCCCCTCACCTGTGCTACCAAACGTGGTATTTGTGCGAAATGTTATGGCACCAACTTGGCAACGAATAAAATGGCACAGATGGGAGATAGTGCAGGTGTTATTGCTGCGCAGTCAATCGGAGAGCCAGGTACACAATTGACACTTCGTACCTTCCACGTAGGGGGTACTGCAGGTAATGTATCAGAAGAGAACAAGATTCTAGCGAAATTTGACGGCAAAGTTGAATTAGAAGATGTTCGTACCGTAGAAGGCGAAAACAGCGAGAACATCGTGATTGGCCGTACTGGTGAGATGCGTTTGATTGATGTGAAGACGGGTCGTACGGTAATGACCAACAATATTCCTTACGGCGGTATCCTGAAAATAAAAGACGGTGCGAAGCTTAAGAAAGGAGACGAAATCGTTCAATGGGACCCATATAACGCTGTGATTATTGCTGAGACAGCGGGTAAGATTGCTTACAAGGATATCATCCAAGGTACCACCTACAAGGTAGAGATTGATGAGCAAACTGGTTTCCAGGATAAAGTAATCTCGGAAAACCGTAACCGTAAATTGATTCCTACCATCCAAGTAATAGATGCTGATGGTAACGAGTTGAAACACTATACATTACCAGTAGGTGCTCACTTAATGGTCGAAGAAGGTGAAGAGATTGCTGCAGGTAAGATTCTTGTGAAAATTGCTCGTAAGAGTGCGAAAGCAGGTGATATTACCGGTGGTCTTCCACGTGTAACGGAATTGTTTGAAGCTCGTAACCCATCGAACCCAGCAGTTGTTGCTGCAATCGACGGTATTGTGAGCTACGGTAAGATCAAGCGTGGTAATCGTGAAATCATCATCGAAAGCCGTACTGGTGAGGTGAAGAAGTACCTGATCAATTTAAGTAAGCAAATCCTTGTTCAGGAAAATGATTTCGTGAAAGCAGGGACGCCACTTTCTGACGGTTCAATCACACCAGCGGACATTTTAAATATCAAAGGTCCTACAGCGGTTCAAGCATACTTGGTGAATGAAATCCAAGAGGTTTACCGTTTGCAAGGTGTGAAGATTAACGATAAGCACTTTGAA
The DNA here is from genome assembly GCA_003455605.1 of Cryomorphaceae bacterium. Classification (GTDB taxonomy): domain Bacteria; phylum Bacteroidota; class Bacteroidia; order Flavobacteriales; family Schleiferiaceae; genus UBA10364. The sequence goes on from DMQR01000005.1 coordinate 4,299, forward strand.
GTGATCGTTCGTCAGATGATGCGTAAGGTTCAAATTCAAGATTCTGGAGATACCTTATTCTTGGAAGGTAACCTAGTTCACGCTGTAGACTTCATGGAAGAAAACGATAGAATATTTGGAATGAAGGTGGTAGAAAATGCAGGGGAGAGTGGCAACTTGAAGGAGGGACAAATCATCACTGCTCGTGAACTACGTGATGAAAACAGCATATTGACCCGTGAGGATAAGGAGTTGGTAGAAGCGCGTGATGCTCGTCCAGCAACAGCTTCACCAGTACTTCAAGGTATTACTCGTGCTTCATTACAGACGAAATCATTTATCTCTGCGGCATCGTTCCAGGAAACGACCAAAGTATTAAACGAAGCGGCTGTAAACGCGAAAGAGGATACTTTAGAAGGTCTGAAAGAAAACGTTATTGTGGGTCACTTGATCCCTGCAGGTACAGGTTTGAAAACATACCGCGAGACAGTGGTAGGTTCTCAAGAAGAGTACGCGAAGATGCAGGATACAATGGCTGCTGACGTAGAATAATTGAGCAATGGGAGAACAGAATAACGAACAACAACAAATCAACATTGAGTTGAGTGAAGAAATGGCGCAAGGGGTGTACAGCAACCTAGTCGCTATTAATCATAGCCCTACGGAGTTTGTGTTAGACTTTATTCAAATGATGCCAGGCGTTCCGAAGGCGAAAGTTCAATCGCGAGTAATTCTAACCCCAGAGCATGCGAAGCGTTTGCTTCAAGCGCTAGGCGAGAATATGGCGAGATACGAGCAGAACTTTGGGAATGTTCAGACCCATGAACCTCCCCAAGTTCCTCTGAACTTTGGCGGACCTACAGGTCAAGCTTAAGAATATCGACTGAAATTTTAACCCTCGGCCTTGCCGAGGGTTTTCTTATTTTAGCACTTAATGAGAATGATGAAGAATTGGATCTTAGGTGGAATGTTACTGTGTGCGGTGCCATCGTACGGACAGATTTATCAGGGTTCAACACAGCTGGGGACTTCTATGAGTTTGGATATTACTTTGAATACCAACACGGATAGTGTTAGTATGGAGTTCAGCGGTCCTTCAAGTGGTTATTATGCCGTGGGTTTTGGAGGCACTGGTATGACCAATACTTATACTGTGGTGGTGAACTCAAACGGGAGCGTGCAAGAGCGTAAGCTAGGCAGTTATCAGGGCGGTAATGTGCTAAGTGCTTCGGTAGTTTATAGTGCAGTGGTTACAGGTGGTGTGAGAACAGCGTACATAGAACGAGCTAGGTCAGGGGCATCTGGGAATCACTATACCTTCCCTTCAAACGGAGGGTCTATTAATCTTATATGGGCAAAAGGAGGTACTAGTTTTGGTAACCATGGAAGTTCAAATAGAGGATTTGCCTCAATAAATCTTGTGAATCAATGTAATATCCCAAATACGTTGCTCGCGACGCAGAATATTTGTCAGGGAGATAGCGTTCAGGTCTTTGGTCAATGGATCAAACAATCGGGCACCTACTATGATTCTTTATCAACACCTATTGGATGTGATTCGATACTACAACAAAGTGTTCAGTATACTGTACCCGTTCTCAATACCTTACCTTCTTTGAGTATATGCCAAGGCGATAGTGTCCAAATCTTCGGAACCTGGGTAACTACGGCTACCACGTTGTATGATTCGTTATCGACCCCAGCCGGTTGTGATTCTGTAGTCGCACAAGAGATTCTTGTGAATGCCACAGTAAGTAATACAATCGCTGCTGCAGGACTCTGCGCCGGTGATAGCGTATTCTATTTAGATGCTTGGCGTACGGATACAGGTACAGTTATTTACAATGGTGTGACTGTACTTGGTTGTGATTCTGTGGTAACTGGCAGTATAGAGTACTTGCCCACGGTGGATACTGGGTCTATTTTTCTAGCTTTAACATTGCAATCCCCTATGTACGTTGGGACAGACCTAGGCGCAACCTATTACTGGTTCAATTGTAACACGGGTGCTTTTGTAGACACCACCATGGGAGCGGATACGCTCAATATAGGCAACGACTTTCTACAAGCGCCTGATACAGGGTATTATGCTGCAATAATCGTGAAGCCAGGATATTGTTCAGATACCTCTGCCTGTTACTATTTCTATATGGACGTCCCGGAATATGACTATGGTATATCATTACGCCCGATCCCTACCCAAATGCATCTAGAGATTACAGTGGATGATTTTACAAGCCCTATTGGCTACCAGTTTTTAAGTGTTTCAGGAAGAGTCTTAGAAACGGGTTTATTAAGGACCAATTCCACACTGTTAGACGTACGCCATTATGCGGTGGGGATGTATCTATTGCGACTAGAAGATGGTCGAAC
>DMQR01000031.1 GCA_003455605.1 Cryomorphaceae bacterium
CCTATCGACGGACGTGGCTACAGCCGCTTCTTCCCATATGGCTACGGCAATAACCAGCGCCAAAACGCACTGTGCCCCGGTACTAATAGCCTCGAGCGTCACCGCTTGCTATGGTTGTACCTCAAAGACTACACGGACTTTTTAACCCGGCCGCAAAAACTCTTGCACATTGCCCCTGAACAATGTTTTTATGGCCGATTTCGCAAGATGAAACACCTAGACTACACCACTGCGGATTTATTTTCACCATTGGCAGATCTTCGTTTTGATGTGCAAAATATCCCCATCGAGGACGACACCTATGATACCATCTTCTGTAACCACGTTCTTGAGCACGTGGACAGCGACCACCAAGCAATGGTAGAATTACACCGCATCCTCAAACCAGGGGGCCTCGCCATCATGCAGGTGCCACTAGACCCGGATTACGAAAAAACAGACGAAGACATCACCATAAAAGATCCTGCAGAACGCGAGCGCAGGTTCCGTCAATACGACCACGTACGACTCTATGGTCAAGATTACCCGGATCGTTTAAAAGCGGCGGGGTTTAAGGTCACAGTATTTGATGCACAAAAGGAATTACCCAGCGACTTTTTCGAGAAGTACGCCTTACCTAAACGCGAGATGCTTTATGTTTGTGAGAAATAGAGGATGCTGTTCGCTGCGAGCTTCGATTCTTTACCTGCGAGATTTCCCTAGCGAATCCTAATTTTAGTCCATAAAAAAACCCGCGCTCAAGCGCGGATTTTTCTTACTGTCCTACCGGGAGATTATTTCAACCAACCAGCAATCATATCTTGCATTTTTTCCTCTTCTTCCTGGGCCAATTCTGGATCCACTAGGATACGGCCACTGTGCTCATCAATCATAATTTTCTTGCGCTGTGCAAGCTCCATTTGACGTTGTGGAGGAATAACGAAGAATGAACCCGCAGAAGCACCACGCTCTACACTCACTACCGCCAACTTATTTTTAGTTGCGCTGCGAATACGATCGTAGGCCTTGACCAATCTGTCTTCAATAGTAGCTTTTGTTTCGTCGCTCTTAGCCAACAATAGATCTTCTTCCTTCTGTGTTTCAGCCATGATGCTATCCAACTCTGATACTTTATGCTTCAAGTGATCCTTGCGCTCAGTAAATTTTTCTTCACTAGCACCGTTCACTTCTTTCTTGCTTTCAATTTTCGCACTGTATTCTTTGATACGCTTGTCGGCCAATTCGATTTCCAATTCTTGGTATTCGATTTCCTTAGCAATGGCTTCGAACTCACGGTTGTTGCGCACCTGCTCTTGATCTTTTGTGTACTTGGCAATCTTTTCAGCACATTCGGCTTTCAAATTTTGCTTCTCGTTGATATCGTTCTCAAGATCGGCAATCTCGTTGTTCACCTTTTCGATACGAGTTTCCAAACCAGCCACCTCGTTTTCCAAATCTTCTACTTCCAAAGGAAGTTCACCACGTAATGCGCGAATCTCGTCGATACGACGGTCGATGATTTGCAAATCGTAAAGAGCTCTTAACTTATCTTCTACGCTTAATTCTTTCGCCTTCTTAGCCATACTAATAGTACTGTATAGGATTTGTGTTGACCTCAGTTTTGAGAACCGCAAATTTAGGGAAATTTTTCTCAATGAAGTCAGCAATTAAGTCGATTGTAAATTGCTCACTTTCAAAATGTCCGACATCTAAGATGCTGATTTTCCCATCGGCATCGAAGAACTGGTGGTATTTGAAATCCGCAGTGATAAAAACATCCGCACCGGAGGCCATGGCTGCGCCCAACAAAAAGCTTCCAGCACCACCACAAACCGCCACTTTCTTCACCACACCGTCTACGGGTGAGGTATAGCGAATGGTGGTGTCAAAAACAGTCTTGACCTTCTTCAAAAATTCTTCAAAGCCCAATTTCTTTGGTAAATCGCCCACAGCACCGGCGCCGAAATGGGTCGCAGCATTGCCGACTGAAAGCCACTGATAGGCCATTTCTTCATATGGATGTACCGCTCTCGCTGCGCTCTCCACAGCAGAAGCCGCATAGATAGGAACAATAAATTCCAACTTAGCCTCTTCTACAAATTCACGCTTTCCCTCTTCCCCAATGAACGGCTGAGTTCCAGCTGTACCTTTAAATGAACCTATACCATCCGTACGGAAACTGCATTCATCGTACGAACGCACTTTGCCTCCACCGGCTTCAAAAATGGCTTGCTCTAAGGCCTCCACGTGTTCTATCGGCACATACACCTCAAACTTCTTCAAGGCGTCTTTCATGGGACTCAGAATCGCATGATCTTTAATGTCCAAAACTTCCATCACCTTGGCATTAACACCCCAAAGAATATTGTCCAAATTCGTGTGGATAGCATAAATCGCCACATCGTGCTTAATCGCCTTCATAACCACTCGCTCAATGTAGGAGCGTCCGTTAAAACGCTTCAAACCGGCAAATACAATGGGATGATGAGCTACAATAAGGTTGACACTCTTCGCGATGGCTTCGTCCACCACGCTTTCCAAACAGTCCAAGGCCACTAAAACACCGGTTGATTCCCAGTTTGTATTCCCGACAATGAGACCGCTATTGTCGTAAGATTCTTGAAGTTCGGGAGGAGCCCACTGCTCTAATGCTTCAATTATTTGACCTATTCTCATATTTCGAATTTACACCATTCAAGCGAGCCGCGCGCAGCGGACATAAAAATTCCCCAGACCTTCGGACTGGGGAATCAATATTAAATGAATGAACAATTACTTGTTCTCGTTGTCTATTTGCTCTTTCAAAGCAGCTAGGGCGTCCAAATCTCCCATGGT
>DMQR01000095.1 GCA_003455605.1 Cryomorphaceae bacterium
CCAAATAAATATGAAATCTGAATTGTATGGAAACCGTATTACAATGGATTTCTTACGAACTTAGGTCCTCAAATTTAATGACATTATAAATAGCTTACTCGTTACCCTCATTGTTTAAGTGCATCCCTACAGCAAACCTAAGTCCCTCAGCTCCCGAGCCATTTCAGATGGCATGTTATCTGATTGCCCCTCTTCATTCGAGTCTGGCGGTGCATCCTTCGAATTCAAGTAACGCCAACCTTGAAAGGGCCGATGTCGCCTCGGCACTGTCGGAATAACGTCTCCATCTAACAACAGCAAACATTGTCGTATACCATTAGAATCCACGTATGAGTCATTTCCCTTCAAAAGCTGGCGAGCACAAATAAAACCCCCTATAACCCAATATAATGAGCCCCCGTTGAGTAATTCGCTAATGCGACGTGGCGTATTCCTAGTCCTATGCCATAGCTTGGATTCACCGTCTCGCCCTTTTTCCAATCTAGCCATCTGTATCGTCCGTAATTGTTCAATATCACGGATTCCCACACATAGTTTTTTGAGGTGCAAAATACTCACTGGCCGGCCTGCCCATTCTGACAGAAAACTGTCGCAACCTTTGAAGCAGACGGACGCCTGAGATATTCACTGATAAACTGGCCTACTGCATAAAGCTTTTCTGGGTCAACTCCAGTTTCAATACCCATACCCTCTAACATGTAATTGACGTCCTCAGTTGCTACATTCCCACTAGCCCCTTTCGCGTAAGGGCAACCGCCAAGCCCAGCAATGGAACTATCAATCACTGATACACCTAATTCAAGACAGGCAAGGATATTTGCCAAAGCCTGACCATATGTATCGTGGAAGTGAATTGCGATTTTGCTGAGTGGAACATGCTCTAAAGTTGCCTCAACCATCGCTCGTGCTTTCAAAGGTGTACCTGTACCAATGGTATCGCCTAAGGAAATCTCATAACACCCCATGGCTTCTAAGTTGGCCGCTACGTTAGCTACCGCTTCAACAGAAACCTCGCCTTCATAGGGGCACCCAAGACCACATGATATGTAACCACGTAATGGCATGCCCACCGACATTGCCGCTGCTGCCACGGGCCTGAATCTATCCAAGCTTTCTGCAATAGAGCAATTAATATTTTTTTGCGAGAAACTCTCGGTAGCGGCAGAAAAAATAGCAACTTCATCAGCCTTGGCCGCTAGCGCCTGTTCGAACCCCCGTATATTAGGTATCAGAGCTGAATATTTTACGCCCGGCCTTCTCGATATACGGGCGAATACATCTTTAGTGTTAGCCATTTGAGGGATCCATTTTGGCGAAACGAAGCTCCCTGCTTCCATTGCCTGAATTCCAACTTCCCCCAGGCGTTCTATTAATTCTACCTTCACCTCAAGAGGCACAATCCTTTTCTCATTTTGCAACCCATCACGCGGACCCACCTCAACAATTTTGACCTTTTCAGGAAATGCCATCAAATTTCTTCCATTGGAATTGCCGCCGAGGCCCGACGATGTTTTCGTTTCTTATCAAGAAATGAAACTCCTTCAATACCGCTCTTCGTTGCGTATCCTTTTGCAAATGCAATTGCTTATTGTTCCATCGCTGTATAATTCTGAATGGGATAGTTTAGATATTTACCTGCTAATTTATCCCATCACAGAAAATGGCTCATTATTTAGCAAGACGTCCATCAACTATCCAGAGCATCATCTTAACAATTATATCAACGACTAAACCAACGATTCAGATCGCGCATCTCATCCTAGCAGAGATTTACTGTGAATTCTTCACCATTAATTTTTCTCCTACTCTTTGAATAACAGGCATTAATTTGTCAACTCCTCGTCCTAATTGGTGTGCGCCTATATCAATTGACCCGCCAAGACATCTAGATTTACACATGCCAAGTATTTCGCCAAGCTTGGAACATCAGAACATTCCAAAGCTCAAAATGCCAGTCGCGAAAACCTGCCAGGTGCTCTGCCCAAATATTCCTTATAGGCTCTGACTCCAACCATCCATCCTGCGCGAGACTTTGCTCATTCAAGAGAGATTCTGCCCACTCATACAATGGTCCGCGAAGCCAAAATGCCATCGGAGGCTCAAAACCTTGCTTTGACCTCTCGTACAGATCGGGTGCGACGTACTTGCTCAACAATCGCCGAAGGAGATATTTCCCCGATCCGTTCCGCCTCTTAAAATCTGACGGTAGCGACCATGCGAAGCTTACAAGGTCATGGTTCAAGAAAGGAGAACGCACTTCAAGTCCTACAAACATACTTGCTCGATCAATCTTGACTAATAAATCTCCCGGCAAATAAGTTTGAGAGTCAGCATACGTTAATCTGCTCAAATCATCTCCAACACTTGGCCAAAAGTTTGGATCGCCGAAATACCCGAGTTCATCTAATTTACCAACTGACTTAACCATTCTCCATCGAGACATAAAAAGCGCCTGTATTGCCTCGGGCGTATCTGCGGTACCTTCCTCTATCATCCGAAAAA
>DMQR01000069.1 GCA_003455605.1 Cryomorphaceae bacterium
GCCATTCTACAGCGCCGACACATGGAGGAGGGCCGTCTTTATAAATTTCAACCTGCCCGGTTGTTGAGGCCGAGCCACCTTGATTAAATACCGTGTGGGTAATATCATAAACACCCATGGAACCAATAAAGACTTGTACATTTTCTCCTGTATAAGTACCTACTCCATCTATCTCCCAAGAGAACAAAAACGGGTCTCCAGAAGATGTAGATGTAAAGTCAACAGTATTGCTGTCAACATATGACATCGTGTAATCTGCCTGAGGTAGAGGACCTAATTCTGTGTGACCCGCTTCACTTGGATCACAAGAAGCAACCGAAACAGTTATAGCGACAATGGATAATATATTCTTAAACATAATTATTGATTTTTAGTACCCTGGGTTTTGTGTTAATACTCCTTGACTTGCATCAATTTCTTGTTGAGGAATAGGCAGGTATCTATGCGTATTGATGTCAAAACCTTGAGTTCCTAAAACATCTTGAGCATTACCTGTTCTAATCAAATCAAAGAATCTATGTCCTTCGGTAGCAAGTTCCATTCGGCGTTCGTCATAAATATCATCCAGCAACTGATTTCCTGAACTTGACAATGCCGATAATCCCACTCGATTTCTTACTTGATTCACATACGATAATGCTGTTGCCTCCGATCCTCCAGAGCGCACCAATGCTTCAGCCGCCATTAACAAAACATCCGCATATCTTATTTCACGGATATTATTGCCCCAATTCAACGCTGGATCACCGTCTGGAGCCGTATTACTCGCCAGTGGCGCATATTTTCTCATGAAATAGCCTGTATTTTGGTATCCCGGGGTGTAAGAGGCCCCTGCCACGGCAGATGCATCGATAATTGTATGTTGGTATCTAGGATCATTGGTCATAGCTGCTTCAAGCTCGGTTGAAACTGGACAAAAACCCCAGCCGGTTGCATATGTAGGGCCATTATAGTCGCGCATTCCGATAAATTGAACCCCAACATTGCCTTCACCGCCTCCCCAGCCAAACGAGCCCCAATCAGAGGCTGAATTTTCGCTGTAGGTAATTTCAAAGACGCTCTCAGATGACCATTCCCCAGCTTTCGTCCAAATATCTTCATAGTTAGCAAGTAGCCCGTATTGGCCAGACTGAATAACAGACTCGCATAGAGAAGCAACTTGACTCATCTTGTTTTCGTCATTTTGGAATAATAATACTCTGGCGAGTAATGCTTCGGCTGCACCTTTTGTAGCGCGGCCAATCTGATTAGCACTTACAGATGAAGGTAAAACTTGGATGGCCGCCTCTAAGTCAGTTATGATTAATGGGTAGATAGCTTCTGGGCCAACTTGATTTACAGTATAGTATTCTGAAGCTCCTAAAGTGTGATCTATATAAACGACATTTCCAAACAAGCGAACCAAGTCAAAGTAAAATTTGGCTCGTAAGAATCTCGCTTCAGCCTTAGTTCGTACACGGAAAGCTTCAGAAGCATCCTCAATACCATCGATTTTCTCTAGGTATAGATTAGCTCTATAAATTCCTTTATAGTTTTTCTGCCAAAAACCTCTCTGAGGTCCAAGGTTAGGCGTCAGAGTAAAGTTGTTGTAGGCAACCCACGACGGTTGATCTGATGCATCGCTTCCTCCAGCATACGTATCGTCTGATGCAACGTTCTGCAAGAACCGGAACATAGTGAACCCCCATTGATCATTCCATTGAAGCACGTCATAAATGCTGACTAAGGCTTCAAAAGCCTGATCTTCATTCTGGTAGTAATTTACTTCCAGAACCCTTCCTACAGGACGTGTATCTAGGAAGTCCTTAGAACAGGAACCTAAAACAAGGGATAGAGTGAGTATTAAACTAACCCAAATACTTTTGCTATTACTATTATTTTTCATTGTTCCTCGTTATTTAAATGTGATGTTAACGCCTATGGTATTAACCCTTGCTTGAGGATAGATACCTCTGTCAATTCCCATTCCAGCACCAATTTCTGGATCAAACCCATTATACTTCGTGAATGTCAGCAAATTGGTCCCAGCATAATAAATGCGCATTTTTCTCAACCCTATGCTCTCGGCAAAGTTTCCAGTAAGCGTATAACCTAGCTGAAGAGATTTCAAACGGAAGAAGCTTCCGTCCTCTACATAAAAGTCAGAACTGCGCGCAAAATTCTTATTTCTATCATCAAAGGTCAACCTAGGATGAGTATTCGTTGATCCTTCTCCTGTCCACCGATCTATTGCGGTGGCAGGCATATTAGAAGTAGGTAGGTCATAACGACGGGTTGCATTGTAAATGTCGTTGCCAAAGACCCCTTGACCGAAAACATTCAAATCCCAATTCTTATAACTCATATCCACAGTTATACCAGCCGTCCAATCAGGCGTTGGATTACCAATCATTGTTCGGTCATCCGCTGTGATTTCACCATCTCCATTAATATCAACGAATCGGAAATCACCTGGTTTTGCGCCAGGCTGGATTGTATCGCCTTCGCTTGAGGTGTGTCCATATACATCATCCATATTCTGGAAAATACCATCCGTTTGATAACCAAAGAGATATCCAATTGGTAGCCCCTCAGTAATTCTTGTAATCTCGAGGCCTTGAGGTCCCCAGCCAGCACCCGTTAAGTATCCCACATCATTCCCGATAAGAACAACCTCATTTTTGATGAAGCTCACGTTACCCGAAACGCCTATTGTGAAGTCTCGATTGTAGGCGCGATCATATCCAAACTCCATATCAATACCCTGATTCAACATAGAGCCTACGTTTGCTGTTGATGGATCGTTTCCAATGTATGAGGGTAGCGGTGGTCGAGTTTTCATATCGTTGGTTCGACGATTAAATACATCGAAGCCAAAGACCAAATAATCAAAAGCACGTATCTCCGCACCAACATTTAATTGAGCAACACTTTCCCATCTCAAATCAGGATTCGCGACTTGTGCGGGAGTTGTTCCGTTCGTCAGAATTTCATTGCGACCAAATGTATACGAGCGGCCACCAATGATTGTGGATGCATATTCCAATGAACCGGCGGCATCGCTACCATTCAACCCATAACCAGCTTTCAACTTCAACTGGTTGATGTTGTCATATATCCAAAAATCCTCTTTGTGAATATTCCATCCTGCAGATAACGACGGGAAATAACCCCAACGGTAGTTAGAACCAAAACGAGAAGAAGCATCGGCACGTAAAATTGCAGTAGCAACATACTTACCGTCATAATCGTAATTAGCTCTTGCGAAATATGACTCTATCGCATAGCGCTCCCATTTACCGCCATAAACTTGCTCTGATATCTCGTTTCTAGCATAATCTATAGTAGCATCTTGGAAGTCTTGTGTAGGTACATCTCTTTTGTTACCCCCGATGTATCGACCATTAACTTCCTGAGCACTATGACCTGCTAGGTAATTCAGGTTATGCTTTCCTAAACTATGACTATAGGTAAGAGTGTTATCCCATATCCATGTAAAGCCTCTGTTGAAGCTAGAGTATACATTGTTTGTATCTAAGAGATTTGTCGCGTTCAAATAGTGTGAAGGCGTGAATCCTTCATTACCCCAAAATGCGAGGTCAATCCCCATGCTTGAACGTGCCTTCAAGCCTGGCAAAATTTCAAATACTGCATAAGTGTTGTTCACTATTTTATCTGCCCATCCATAATTATTAATAATTGAATACGCCGCAACAGGATTTACAATTTCAGATGTCACTCGGTTAGAGATTCCAAAAATTCCATTGGCATCACGGACTAAGTTGGAGCGTAACACGCCGCCAGATGAATACGGTGCCGATGATAGCACTGTTGGATCTGTTTCATAGAGTGGCGTCAATGGATCCATGTTTAATGCTCTTCCTAAAGGAGAGCCCCATTCTGTATTTTCAGCTACCCCATTACTCTGATTGTGCGTATATGCTACATTCCATCCGACGGTCAACTTGTCATTGACGTGGGTGATTGTATTTAATCTAGCAGCCAAACGTTCATAATAAGATTTACCCTCAGCAACAATCCCTTCTTGGTTAAAGTTACTTACAGAAGCATAGTATGACCCTCGATTGGTACTACCGGCAATGCTGATGTCACTACTCTGCATAATTGCATTTTGATTAAAAACATGGTTTTGCCAATCAGTTCCAGCACCATACTGCGCAGGATTGTCATAAAGAAGAGGTTGACCTGCAGAAGCTGCCATTTCGTTCATTATCGTGGCATATTCTGTACCATTCAATACTGGTATTTTTTTCCATGGATTTTGAACTCCTGTGTAAGAGGTTACTTTTACCTCCATTCCACGGGCCTTGGAACCATTTTTAGTTGTCACAATGATGACTCCATTGGCACCACGTGCTCCATAAATGGCTGCAGAAGCAGCATCTTTCAAAACTTCAATGGTTTCAATATCACCTGGATTTAGGAAGTCGATACCGCCCCCTATTACAACACCATCGACCACCCAAAGTGGATCTGAGCCATTAATAGATGATGTTCCGCGAATGCGAATAACCGAACCAGCTCCGGGCTGACCCGAAGTCTGTACAATACTCACCCCTGAGGTACGGCCCTGAAGAGCTGTTTCAATTCGAGGCAACTGTAAATCCTCAAGATCTTCTGACTTAACGCTTGAAATCGCACCAGTGACGTTGGACTTCTTTTGGGTTCCAAAACCGACTACAACAACCTCGTCAAGAGTGGATGCTGAACGATCATAAACTAATCGAATTTCGAGATTTTTATTGTTTCCAAGAGTAATAGTCTGACTTTGGTATCCTACAAATGATGCTGTTAATTCCGCCCCTACAGTAGCATTAAGGGACCAACTACCATCTGAATTTGACATTGTGGTGTTGCCCTCTGTCGATATAACAGCACCAGGTAAAGGCGAATTGTCGCCAGCATCTAGGATAATACCTTGATACTGAGCTTTTACTCCCATACTTACACTGAGTGCAGCTAAAAACAGAAGTTGTTTCAAAGCGATATTTCTCATGATTTTATAAACTAAGTCTTTAATAAGTGTACTTAATACACTCAAAAGTGCATACAACTAAAACAACAGCCAAGTTTCCATTCCGGACAAATGCCGGACAGAAAGTCGTAATTATAGAACTATAGCACGTTTGAGCGAAGTTTTTGTTCCCTAAATTAAGGAATTAATCCAAGTATTGGTCCATGTCCCGACGGTCCTTTTTAGTGGGTCTACCGAACCCTTTTTGACGGGTCATTTTGCGTGCAATTTTCAAGAAAGCCTCCTTATCTATCTCTGCCTGAGGAGTTATATTCTTTAAATATTTTTGAACAAATTTTGCTCCGATGCGCGATTTAGGCAAAGCGAGAATCTCAAATTCTTGATCGAATCCATGTCGTTTGATGCGCACCACATCCCCAGGCTTCACCTCGCGAGAAGGCTTCACGGGAAGTTCTTCAATAAACACCCTGTTCAAGCGCACCTGCTCACCGGACAGGGTGCGTGTTTTGAATAATCGGACACACCACAAGAATTTGTCAATACGCATGGGCACAAATTTGACGGTTTTCCCCTAATTTCAACCACTCAAGAAAAAAAATTTCATTAATGAAAGATTCACTGTGGCTAGGCGTTCTGACTCTGAGTACCCTAATTGCCTGTCAGGGACCTCCCGAAGAAACTACAAGCACTCAAGTAACTACTGAAGCCGTGGCTGAAAAAGGATATCAATTATACACTGTTCGCGAGGCGCTTACCGGCCCTGAAGCCATCGCTTCAACGCTGAAAGAGACCAAAAATCTTGGCTATGATAAATTAGAGAGTTTTGGGTTCATGAACGAGAGCTTTTTTGGAATTCCTGTAGCAGACTTTATTACAACATTGGGAGATGCCCAGCTAAGCAGTCCCTCCGGGCATTACACGCCAGTGCAGCTCGAGGGTGATGAAGTAGGCCCAATTGATACCGCTACCATCTCAAAATTTATTACCGCTGCTACCGCACTAGACCAACATTGGATCATCCTCCCTTGGATGAGTGAAGCCTGGAGAAATGCCGAGGGCTATGCGCACCTTGTAGACTACCTCAAACTATTGGGAGCAGAGGCTGCCAAACATGGAATGGTGGCTGCGTGGCACAACCATGAATTTGAATTCCTTCCCCTTAATCCTTCCGACCCGGAATCTCCATCTGCTTATGAATACCTCCTCAAATCACTCAAAGGTCATAACGTCGTATTTGAAATGGATGTGCACTGGGTTGCCTTTGCTGGAGAAAATCCAGTTACTTGGATGAAGAACTATCCGGGCCGTTTCCCGTTATGGCACGTAAAGGACTTCGCTTCGGATACCGCCACACAAGTGCCGGTAGGACAAGGCGTCGTCCCTTGGGAAGAAATTTTCGCCATGGCAGAGACCGCTGGCCTCCAGCACTACTTCATCGAACAAGATGTATGTAGCGCAGACCGAGCGATCACTTGTCTGAAAGAAAGTATTGAATGGGCAAACGAGCAATCGTTCATGAACAAATAACAGATTATGTACGGAGCATTAAAGGACCACCTCAGCACACAACTAAAAGAAATCGACGATGCAGGACTCTTCAAAAGAGAGCGCATCATCACCACCCCGCAGGATGCGGTGATACAAACGACCGAAGGCAAGGAAGTACTGAACTTCTGTGCCAACAACTATTTGGGCTTGAGCTCACACCCGCGTGTGCTCGAAGCTGCGCACAAGGCGCTCGACAGCCACGGTTTTGGAATGAGTTCGGTGCGATTCATCTGCGGTACTCAGGACATCCACAAAACATTGGAAGCGAAAATTGCCGAGTTCTTGCATACCGAGGATACCATTCTATATGCGGCCGCCTTTGATGCCAATGGAGGAGTGTTCGAACCGCTTCTCACTGCCGAGGACGCTATTATTTCTGACAGCTTAAACCACGCCTCGATCATCGATGGGGTACGCTTGTGTAAGGCGCAACGTTATCGCTATACCAATAACGATATGGCCGACCTCGAGGCCCAATTACAGGCTGCGGAAGGAGCTCGTTTCAAGATCATCGTCACGGATGGAGTGTTCTCGATGGACGGGTACGTCGCACAATTGGATATAATCTGTGATTTGGCCGATAAATACAATGCCTTGGTCATGGTCGACGAGTGCCACGCCACTGGCTTCATTGGAAAAACGGGCCGCGGAACCATAGAGCTGAAAAATGTCTTAGGCCGCGTAGATATTATCACCGGAACCCTCGGAAAGGCCCTCGGCGGCGCCATGGGCGGATTTACCACCGGCCGCAAAGAAATTATAGAAATGTTGCGCCAGAAATCGCGCCCGTATTTGTTCTCAAATTCCCTAGCACCTGCGATTGTTGGTGCCTCCATCGAAGTATTCAACTTGCTCAGCGATACGACCGAGCTCCGGGACCAATTAGAATGGAACATCAACTACTTCAAAAAAGGAGTGGCAGAAGCCGGCTTTGATTTCAAGGACGGCGACAGCGCCATTATCCCTATTATGTTGTACGACGCGACCATGAGCCAAGAATTCGCGGATAAATTGCTCGATGAGGGCATCTATGTTATCGGATTCTTCTACCCTGTGGTGCCCAAAGGGCAAGCCCGCATTCGCGTTCAGCTGAGCGCTGCCCATACCCAAGCTCATTTGGACCACGCGATTGCGGCGTTCACAAAGGTGGGGAAACAATTGGGCGTTCTAAAAGATTAACAACCTTTTGGCCTAATAGCAGTTAAATAAACACACTTCTTCTGCTGAAGGAGTGTTACTTTTGGCCTATAACTTTTGCACCTATGCTTATTCAAATCGCCCAGTTCGTTCTTGGACTCTCCATCCTTATTGTACTCCACGAGTTTGGTCACTATTTGCCCGCCCGTTGGTTTGATGTACGCGTGTCCAAGTTTTACCTGTTCTTCGACTACAAATTCTCGTTATTGAAGAAGCAAATAGGCGAGACCGAGTGGGGAATTGGCTGGATTCCATTAGGAGGATATGTGAAAATTGAAGGCATGGTGGACGAGAGCATGGACACCGAAAACCTCAGCGACGATCCGGAAGAATGGGAGTTTCGTGCCAAACCATCTTGGCAGCGCCTCATCATCCTAACCGGTGGAGTTATCATGAACTTTATCACAGCCTACTTCATCTACGTCTTCTTATTGATGAGCTACGGTAAGGACTACCTCCCTAACGACAGCTTGGTATATGGAATTTGGACCAACGAGATAGGCCACGAAATGGGCCTCGAGAATGGCGATAAAATCCTAAGCATAGGGGACTACATTCCGGACAGTTACACTGAAACGGCCATGGAAATTTTCCTAAGTGAAGGAGAAAATATTCTTGTGGATCGGAACGGTGAAAAGGTACGCGTGCCCATCACCACCGCAGCACTAGCAGATATCATCGCTGATAAATCCCTGTACGACGTCATCCGACCTCGTATGCCCTATGTAGTGGGTGCCTTCTCTGAAGCTTCTACAGGTGAAGCGGCAGGCATGCAAGTAGGCGACAGCTTGGTGGGTCTTAATGGTCAACGATTGCTCTTCTTCGATGAATTCTTCGATGCCATCCCTGATTTCCGAGGGGAAGAAATCGCCTTAACCTATTACCGCGATGGCGTTGCAGATACATTGTATTTAAATGTGCCGGAAGACGGGAAAATAGGCGTATATAACACCGGTGAAGTCTACAAATACTATAAAATTAAAAACAAAGAATACAGCTTTGCGAAAGCCTTGGGTGGCGGCTGGGAAGAGGTAGGCAACAAGCTTAGTAGCTATGTGCGCCAGTTCAAACTCATCTTCAACTTTGAAACCAAAGCTTATAGAGAAGTGGGCGGATTCTTAATGATTCTACAGCAGTATGACAACGCGTGGAATTGGCGAGGATTCTGGGAATTTACTGCTTTCTTGAGCATCATGCTGGGCTTCTTGAACATTCTTCCTATTCCTGCACTCGATGGAGGGCACGTGGTCTTCACTTTGGTGGAAATGGTCACGGGTAAAAAACCATCGATTAAAGTATTAGAAGTGGCGCAAATGATAGGATTCTTCCTGTTACTCGCCCTGCTGATTTTCGCCAACGGTCAAGACATAAATAGAGCCTTGTTCGGCGGATAAGATGGATCAAAGCCAGGCCATATTCGAGTATTTAGGCCGGGTCAAGGATCCGGAAATACCCGTGTTGAGCTTGCATGATATGGGGATCCTACGAGGCGTAAGTATAGCCCCTGCTGATCACCCACATAGTACCGAAGCCATGCAATCTTTCCGCGAACTACACCCGGATGCGCCGGAGGAAAATACAGAATACATTTATAAGATCACCATCAGTCCCACCTATGTTGGTTGTCCCGCCATGGACCGCATGGCTCAGGATATCAGCGAATGTATGTATGCCCGACAGCTTCCATTCTTCATCGAAGAGCAGATTAAACCGGCGTGGACCACAGATTGGATTACCCCAGAAGGACTAGAGAAAATGGAGACCTACGGCATCGCACCGCCAGTAAAAGGATCCTCAGATAAGCGTGCCCTATTTGCCGCAGCGCCCACAGTAAAGTGCCCAAGATGCAAGAGCTCAAAAACGGAACAGGTTAGTGCACACGGATCCACCGCGTGCAAGAGCTTGTATAAGTGCCAAAGCTGCCTCGAGCCTTTTGAGTACTTTAAGTGTCTGTAAAGTGAGGCTCATAGCCTAACTTTGAAGAGCCCAAAAACATAAACATGCCCAAGAAGACCACCGTCCCTTTTGAGAAAGCGTTCAAACTCATGGCCACGGCCATGCAAATGGCAGAGCTCTACGAACGCGAGAAAGAGACGACTTCAAAATACGTTCACGCTACGAGCCGTGGCCATGAAGCCGCACAACTCGCCCTAGCCCTTCAACTTGAACCCAAAGATTATGTCGCTCCCTATTACCGCGACGACAGCCTGCTCTTGGGCATAGGCATGACCCCAAAAGACCTCATACTACAGTTGTTGGCTAAGGTAGACGACCCTTTCTCGGGCGGGCGCACCTACTACAGTCACCCAAGTCTTAAGGACGACGATAAGCCTAAAATCCCACACCAAAGCTCCGCTACCGGTATGCAAGCCATCCCCACCGCTGGAGTCGCTATGGGGATTCAGTACCGCGAACAGCAGGGATTGGCAAGTGAAGAAGAATTAGGCGCCATCTCCGTTTGTAGCATCGGCGACAGTGCCATGACCGAAGGAGAGATTTCAGAAGCCCTCCACATGGCCGCCCTTAAACAGTTCCCGCTACTCATGTTTGTGCAGGACAACGGCTGGGACATCAGTGCCACTCGCAAGGAAGTCCACCATGGTAATGCTGTGGAATACGCCAGAGGATTCACCGGCATCGAAACCCGCGATCTCGACGGGACAGATTTCGAACTCTGTTATAAAGAGCTGCAAAAAGTCATCAAAATCATGCGCAAAGAGCGCAGACCGTTCTTGGTGCGTATGGATGTCCCTCTGCTTAACCACCACACTTCTGGGGTGCGTAAAGAATGGTACCGCGACGACTTAGAAGAAGCAGCCAAGCGTGATCCCTACCCTGTCCTGATAAAAAAATGCCTCGCCACAGGCATCTCCCAAGCACAGCTCGACAGGTGGGCCGCAGAGGCCGCAGCATTTGTAGAAGCCCAATACCAGAGTGCCCTCCAAATGCCGGACCCTACGCCGGAGGACCTCTATAATTACGACTATGCGCCTACACCCATCACGAGTGAGCGCGGCGAACGCACGCCGAAGGGCGCGGAGCCAACGGTAATGGTTGATGCCGCCTTATTTGCGATTAAGGAGTTAATGGCGGAGCATCCGGAGGCCTTATTGTACGGGCAAGATGTGGGCGGTAGATTGGGCGGCGTATTCCGCGAAGCCGCGACATTGGCGCAGAAATTTGGGGACGAGCGCGTGTTTAATACTCCTATTCAAGAAGCATTTATCATTGGGTCTACGGTAGGCATGAGCGCCGTGGGCTTGAAACCTATTGTGGAGGTTCAGTTCGCGGATTATCTGTGGCCGGGAATGAACCAATTATTCACTGAAGTTTCTCGCAGCTACTACCTCAGCAATGGGAAGTGGCCAGTGAGCACCATCATTAGAGTTCCGATCGGCGCTTATGGATCAGGCGGACCGTTCCACAGCTCGAGTGTGGAAAGTGTGGTCACGGCCATCCGTGGCGTAAAGGTCGCGTATCCGAGTACGGGGGCGGATCTGAAGGGCTTAATGAAGGCCGCTTTCTATGATCCAAATCCGGTGGTGATGTTGGAGCATAAGGGACTGTATTGGAGCAAGATTAAGGGCACTGAGGACGCTAAAACGCCGGAGCCGAGCGAGGACTATGTAGTGCCGTTTGGGAAGGCGCGAATGGTGCTGGAAGCAGCAAAGATTGCTCAAGAGCATGGTGAGGCCGCGCTCGTGGTGACCTATGGAATGGGTGTATATTGGGCGTTGGAAGCAGCCAAAGGCATAGAAGGGCGTGTGAGCGTGCTGGATTTACGAACTTTGAGTCCTTGGGACAAGGCGGAGGTTATGAAGCAGGCGAGGGTGCACGGAAGGGTTTTGGTACTGACCGAGGAACCGAGCAGTCCAAGCTTTGCGCAAAGTGTACAAGGCGCCATTCAGGAGGAGTGTTTCGAGGCCTTGGATGCCCCAATTAAATTACTGGGTGCGGAGAACATGCCCGCCATACCGCTGAACGCGACTTTAGAGAAAACGATGTTGCCGAACGAAGAAAATGTAGGGCAAGCATTGGAGACATTATTAGCTTACTAGACCATTGATTTGAAAGCAATATTTCCTCGGGGGATTCGCCAAAAAATCGGTACTTTAGTGGCTCAAAATCAGTAGTGATGAGTACAGTATTTCTAGGGATCTTGGGTCCCAATCAAATGATTCTAATCCTTGTGGTGGTCTTGTTGCTTTTCGGAGGACGCAAAATTCCAGAATTGATGCGCGGTCTAGGCCGTGGCGTAAAGGAATTCAAGGACGGCGTTGCTGACGACGAAAAAGGGTCTGACGATAATAAGGAGTAACCTCTTTTCCAACCCCAACGAACGATGAGTGCGACAGCCCAAGCGGTTGAACAATTCCTCAGCAAGATTGAGGCCGTCCAAGATTTGAATATTTTCTTGGAAGTGTGGGCCGATGAAGCGCGTGAGCATGCAGTGGCAGTGGATGAAAAAATTGCAGCCGGTACCGCTGGTAAGCTGGCCGGTTTGGTAATCGCGTTAAAGGATAATATTTGTTACCTAGGACATAAGGTGAGTGCTGCCTCCAAGATTTTGGAAGGTTTTGAAAGCCAATTTTCTGCAACGGTCGTGGACCGATTGTTGGAAGAGGATGCCGTATTTATTGGACGTACAAACTGTGATGAGTTTGCCATGGGTTCAGGCAACGAAAATAGCGCCTTTGGACCAGTGAAGAATCCTTTAGATCCTTCGAAAGTTCCCGGTGGATCGTCGGGCGGTTCTGCTGCGGCAGTAGCTGCAGGCTTGTGTCACGTAGCATTAGGCTCGGATACGGGCGGTTCTATTCGCCAGCCGGCGAGTTTCACGGGAACCGTTGGATTCAAGCCTTCGTACGGAAGGGTGAGCCGCCACGGATTGATTGCCTATGCCAGTAGCTTTGACCAGATAGGCACATTTTCGGCGAACGTGGAGGATGCGGCGAAGGTGATGGAAGTCATCGCGGGACCGGATGATTTTGATGCGACCGCGCTGCAGGAGGCGATGGCGCCCGCAACAAAATTGGCCCCGAAAAAAGTAGCGTATTTGAAGACTGCAGTGGATACTCCTGCCGTGGACAAGCATGTGAAGAAGGCGTTTTTAGCCCAATTGGAATTGCTCGAAAACGCAGGCGTCGTTGTGGAGCCACTAGAATTTGACCTTTTGGACACCTTGGTGCCCATTTACTATATTTTGACTACGGCAGAGGCGAGCTCTAATTTGGCGCGCTTCGACGGGGTACATGCCGGGTTTAGACACCCGGACAGCACGGATTTGGAGAGCGTGTACAAGAAGAGCCGCAGCGAAGGTTTTGGGGTTGAAGTTCAGCGCCGAATCATGTTGGGGACTTTTGTATTGAGCTCTGGGTACTACGACGCCTACTTCGGAAAGGCCCAAGCTGCCCGTCGTTTGGTGCAAGAATGGACCGACAAGAAACTGGAGGAATACGACTTGATTTTGTGTCCTACCTCGCCGAGCACGGCCTTTGAGATTGGACGTGAAGTGAAAGATCCAACCGTAAATTATTTGGAAGATATATTTACCGTTCAAGCCAATATTGCCGGCATTCCTGCCGTTAGTATTCCTATGGGCGTGCATCCAAACGGCCTACCTATGGGACTCCAATTAATGGGAGCAATGGGCGCCGATATGAACGTATTGGCCATGGCTCAGTGGATTCAAAAGCATTAAACATGCGCATTATTTCTGTCGTTTTGGCCAGTGTATTGGCCCTACCAGCTATGGCCCAAGAGGTCGTAGAAACCGCTGTTGAGGAGGTTTTAGTGGGCAATTCTGTCTCGGAGCAGCACCCAACTCTAGGAGGGGCGATGGATAAGGACGCGTTGGATGCGTTGGATGCCCGGTTGGCCGCGCTGGATTCGACCCACCTCTTCTACGCCGTGGCCCAAGTGCCAGTAGCGGATACCACGACACCATTGGCGTTGGAGGATTCAATCCTTACGTATTATATGGCAGAATTGGACGTACGTACTCCTTTTGAAATGGCGTACAACCCTGTGGTTAAGCGCTATATAGAGCGATACCTGAAACACGGCTCGGCGCGATTGAGTCGCATGATGGCGCACGGACAGTACTACTTTCCCATGTTTGAGGAGCGCTTGGCCAAATACGACATGCCGTTGGAGCTCAAATATCTGGCGGTGGTCGAGAGTGCCCTGAACCCAAAGGCGAAAAGCCATGTGGGGGCGACGGGCTTGTGGCAATTCATGTATGGCACTGGGAAAATCTATGGGTTGACGGTGAACAGCTATGTGGACGACCGCAATGATCCATTGAAGAGTACGGAGGCGGCGTGTAAGTACATGCTAAAATTATATGAGGTTTTTGACGATTGGAATTTGGCCTTGGCCGCCTACAATAGTGGACCGGGCAATGTGAACAAGGCAATTCGGCGCAGCGGTGGACAGACCTCTTATTGGGAGATTCGGCCATTCTTGCCGCGCGAGACCTCGGCCTATGTACCGCTATTTATTGCGGCTACATATGCCTTTGAATATGGGCCCATTCATGGAATAGGTCCCGCAGAAATCCCCGCGTACTATATCGAAACGGATACCGTTCGTATTAATCACCCGATTCACTTTAAGCAATTGGAAGAAGTGCTTGATGTGGATGCCGCGTTGATGGAGTTTTTGAATCCGCAGTACCGCTACAACATTGTGCCCGTAGTGGACGGACAAGAGTACTTTTTGACCTTGCCTGTGGCCAACGCTATGGCCTTCCGCATACAGCAAGACACCTTGTACAGCTTGGCAGATGCCTACTTTGAAGCGCGTGCCAGCACCATTCCAGAGCTCATGCAAATGAACGAGCGCACCACACACAGCGTTCGGAGCGGCGAGACCCTGGGTCACATCGCCAAAAAATACGGGGTAAGGGTCAGTGAAATCAAGCGCTGGAACAGCCTGAGCAGCGACATTATTCGCATAGGACAGCGCTTGGTGGTGTACCCGCGACGGATTTAATAGGCATATTGGCTTACTTTTTGACTACCTTTTTACCTGTAAAATTGGTCAAATGAAACGCATATTCCTCCTTTCTTTTCTCACCATATCCTTCTTGATCCTCCCTTCATGTGGCTCCGATGAGACCAACGAGGACGTGACAAAAAAGGATACGCGCATCCTTCCTCCGTCAAGCGGAACACACAGTGAATTGCTGCTGGTGATGCCGGATGAATTGTGGTTAGGCCGTGCGGGAGAAGCCTTCAGAGAGATTTACCTGGCCGACCAAGACGGACTGCCGCAGGCAGAGCCGTATTTCGATGCCTCTCGTGTGGAGCCGAAGGACGTAAATAAGATTTTGCAGAAGGCCAAGAACATCTTATGGATTGAGAAGAGCGACACAAATTTTGTCAGGCTCACCAAGGACCTTTGGGCACGCCCGCAACAACTGATTCGTATCACAGCGACATCTGATAAAGCCGTCGCAGCAGAGATTCGGGGCAGCGCCAAACAAGTGATCAAATCATTTAAAGATCACGACATGGCCTTGATTCAAGACCGACTCAAGCGCAGTGCCTACGCCTACACCCATGAGAATTTGAAGGACATGGGCATCAAAAGAATGCTCCTACACAAAGGCTTTGATCCGACCTTGGACAAAGAAGGCCTAAAGATTTTTGCCACCAAAACCGTCAAGACGATACAGTACATGATCGTAAGCTCGCGCCCAATGACGGAAGGATTGGTTAGTGTGGACGACGTCATCGCGCACCGCGACAGCATTGGGAAACATTATTTCGAGGGCAGCTTCGAAGGCAGTTACATGACCACGGAAACCCTTATACCACCATCCATTACCAATTCCGAGATCAGCGGCATGTTCGCCCTAGAAACACGAGGATTGTGGCGCATGGAAGCGGATTTTATGGGCGGTCCGTTCCTCTCGTACAGCATCTACGACGAAAAAAATAACCGCATCCTCACCGTGGAGGCCCTGCTCTATGGGCCGCAAGCAAAAAAGCGCAATGTCGTCCTAGAAATGGAGGCGATGATGAAGTCAATTAAGCTGTAAAACTCCGATAAAACTGAGTTGTACAAACTTGGGCTTTGATGTACCTTAGGTACAAACCCAAGAAGCATGCTACAACACCATCTCTCAAACGGGGTGCTCACCCTCATTTTTGATCGACCTGATAAGTTTAATTCCTTCAACCGGGAATTGGCCCTTACGGTCCAAGATAGACTCTCGGAGGCTGCCAGCAATCCTGAGGTTCGCTGCGTGGTACTCACCGGAAATGGAAAGGCCTTCTGTGCCGGACAAGATTTGGGCGAGGCAGTGGATCCGAACGGGCCGGAGCTCCGCGCTATCGTTCGCGACCACTACAACCCCATCATCCAAGCCATTCGCGACCTGCCGAAACCGGTAATCGCAGCGGTCAATGGCGTAGCCGCCGGTGCTGGTGCCAACATTGCCTTGGCCTGTGATATCGTCGTGGCCAGTGAGCATGCCAGCTTCATTCAAGCCTTCAGTAAAATAGGCCTCATTCCGGACAGCGGAGGTACTTGGACCCTGGCGAGATTAGTCGGGTTTCAGCGCGCCAGCGCCCTGATGATGACGGGCGATAAGGTCAGTGCGGCCGAGGCGCAGTCCATAGGCATGATCTACAAGGTCTTTGCAGCGGACAGTTTTGGCGAGCAGGTCACTGCCTTGGCAAAGCAGATGGCGCAAATGCCCACGAAAGGTTTGGCGTTGACAAAGGCCGCGTTGAACGCCAGTTGGACAAATGATATAAGGGACCAATTATCTCTTGAAGAAACCCTCCAAACCGAGGCGGGACAGACATACGATTTTAACGAGGGCGTAAAAGCATTTTTAGAAAAGCGCGCCCCAAAATTTAAAGGCCAGTAACATGAAAGTAGCCATCCTAGGAGCCGGTGCCATGGGCACGGGAATTGGACAAATCGCCGCACAGCAAGGGTGCGATGTCGTGTATTTTGACAACTACCCAGGCGCCATCGGGCGCAGCAGCGCTTCCATCGAAAAGGTCTTTGGCAGATTGGTCGAAAAAGGCCGCATGAGCAAAGCCGAAAAAACCAAGACCCTCTCACGAATGTATTGGTCCGATGAACTCAGCAGCATCGATGGCGCCAACCTCGTCGTGGAAGCGGTCATCGAAGACCTCCAAGTCAAAAAAGAACTCCTGCAAAAAGCCGAACAGCACCTCAGCGATACAGCTTGGTTGTGCACGAATACCTCTAGCTTGAGCATCGCCGCCCTTTCGAGCGGACTTAAGCACCCGGAGCGGTTCGGAGGACTCCACTTTTTCAATCCTGCACCCTTAATGCCGCTTGTTGAGGTGATTCCGGGCATCCAGAGCAGTGAAGATTTTGCGGATGCCATAGAGGAACTCATGGTGGCTTGGGGCAAGATCCCGGTGCTCGCCAAGGATACGCCTGGTTTTATCGTCAACAAGGTAGCGCGACCATTCTATAGCGAAGCCATCAAGCTCTACGAAGAAAGTGTCGCGAGCATCGCGGAAATAGATGCTGCGGTAAAGAGTATGGGATTCCGTATGGGACCGTTCGAACTCACAGATTTGATTGGTCAAGATGTGAATTACACGGTCACGGAAACCGTCTGGGGCCAATTCTATTATGACCCCCGATTCCGTCCTTCAATCACCCAAAAGCGCCTCCTCGAAGCCGGTCTTTTGGGGCGCAAAACAGGGCGCGGATTTTACAATTACAGCAGCGGCATGAACGCTGCCGTCGAAGCACAAGAAGCCGCTGAACTAGACCCCATTCTGGGCGAAAAAATTGTCGAACGAATCCTCTGCCTCATTATAAATGAAGGTCTGGACGCCGTTTGGCTCGGCATCGCCTCTCCAACTAATGTGGATTTGGCATTAACCAAGGGTGTCAACTACCCTAAAGGGCCTATCAGCTGGGGACAGGAATTGGGCTGGGATTATGTCTTGAACGTCTTGGAGCGTTGCCACAAATTCTATGGCGACGACCGCTACCGCCCGTGTCCACTGTTACGCCATTTGGTCAGCGAAAACGCAGAGCTCGGCGAAGGAAGTCTTGGAGATAGTTTTATGATCTAACCATGACCAAACCTAGCGACGAACTACTCAAGCGCGCCTATGCGCAGGATGCTTCCATCTACCAGGAAACACCACAGGACGTTGCTTTTCCTGCCTCCGCAGAAGAGGTGGTCGCACTGGTCAAATCAGGAAAGTCACTGATCCCACGAGCCGCAGGAACCTCCCTCGCGGGCCAAGTCGTGGGCGATGGTACCGTACTCGATACCGGAAGGCACATGAACGCCATGCTACACATCAACGTGGAGGAGCGATGGGCAGAGGTTCAACCCGGTGTCGTACGAGACGAACTCAACCACTACCTCAAGGAATACGGGCTATTTTTTGGCCCCAATACCTCCACCTCCAACCGCAGTATGATGGGCGGTATGGTGGGCAATAACAGCTCGGGCTCCACCTCTATTTCTTACGGAACCACCCGCGAAAAGTTGCTCGGGCTTGAGATGGTCACTGCGGATGGTGTGTTGCGCGCCATGGGCGATATTCAATCCGACGGGGTGCGTGAGATTCCTTCGGCAGTGGAGGATTGGATGACACTATGGTCGGAAGCCTGGTCTGCTCAGAACCTCGAGTCCCATTTCCCGGATGCGAGCATTCACAGAAGAAATACGGGGTACGCGATTGATTTAATTGGCAACGATACCGATGCACTATTACAGGTGATGTGCGGTTCGGAGGGCACGCTGGGTATTACGACCAAGATACGTGTGGCCTTGGATTTCCTACCGCCAGCTCATGTAGCCGTAGCTGCATTGCACTACCACAGTGTAGATAAAGCCATGGGTGCCACGCCAAAACTGATGGCTTTTGGGCCGTACCAACTCGAGCTCATGGACCGTATCATTTTAGAATGTACGCGTGAGAGCAAGGAATATGGAAGCTACCGTGATTTTGTCCAAGGCGATCCTGCAGCCATTTTGCTGGTGGAAATTCGTGGTGAGAGTGAGGCGGAACTCGCTGAGAAGTTGGCTGCTCTGGAATGCGAGCACAGTTATGCCAGAGCCGATCTCTTTGGCGACGACAGCGATAAAGTTTGGAAGCTCCGTGCCGCGGGGTTGGGATTGCTCTCCAATGTGCCGGGCGACGCGAAACCCGTGGCGTGTATTGAAGATACTGCCGTACGTATTGATGTGCTCCAGGAATATATCCGAGAATTTGATGCATTGATGCAAGGCTTCGGACAGGAAAGTGTGTACTACGCGCATGCCGGTGCCGGGGAACTGCACTTGAGACCTATTTTAAATTTGAAGACTGCTGAAGGGGTCCGATTGCTGTATGAAATCAGTAAGGCCAGTGCGGAATTGGTCAAGAAATACGGTGGGTCCTTATCGGGGGAACACGGCGACGGTCGCGTCCGAGCAGCATTTATCAAAGACTTTTACGGCCCAGAGGTGTTCACTTGGATGAAAAGCTTCAAAAAGGCGTGGGACCCAGAGAACCGATTGAACCCGGGTAAGATTGTGGGCGCTAAACCCATGAACGAAGATTTGCGCTATGAAGTAGATCGAGATGAACCGATTTTAAATACTCAGTTTCCGTTCAGCGAAGAAGGCGGATTCTTACGTGCCGTAGAGAAATGCAACGGTTCGGGAGATTGCCGGAGGTTACCATTTACAGGTGCGCTCATGTGCCCTTCGTACATGGCTTCACGGGACGAATGGGACAGTACTCGCGGCCGGGCCAATGTGCTCCGCAGCGTATTGACCGAGCAAAGCCTTGACGGGTTTAAAGCGCCAGAATTGGCCGAAGCGATGCAGCATTGCGTCGGCTGTAAAGGCTGTACAAAGGAATGTCCTTCTGGGGTCGATATGGCCGCAATGAAGTCCGAATACCTCTATCAAAACAGGTCTAAGCGAACATTTGCAGATAAGGCCTTTGCCAACTTCCACAAGAGTTTGAGCTTCCAAGGATGGTGGCGTTTGATCAACCCTGTTTTGAAATCAAGACTGACCAAGCGATTGATGGGTATTCACCCCGAGCGTTCTATTCCAGGGATTGCGAATCCTGCCTATATGAAGGCGTATGAAAAAGGCTATTCGTTAGAAAGCGCCGCAGGCCACGAGCGCGCCGTGATCTTGTGGGTGGATGAATTTACCCAGGCGAACGATCCGATGTTGGTGGGCAAGGCTTGTGATGTACTCGGCGCGCTCGGCTATAGTCCCGCGGTCGTTTGTAGCCCAAGTGGACGTGCAGCGCTAAGTGGTGGTTTTTTACCAAAATCGAAGAAATTGGCCCAAAAAGCACTAAAAAAGCTCCAAAATGCGGCGAAAATGCTCCAAAATGCACCGATTTTGGGTGTAGAGGCAAGTGCCGTTCTTAGTGCGGTGGATGAATATGGAAGGTTGTTGCCGGAAGAAAAGGCCTGGATTGAAGGTCAGAGAATTGCGACGATTGATAAGTTCTTAGCGGACGAGTTGCCAACATTGGACCGAGCTAGTGATGCTTTTAAGGCGTACGAAAAAGAGATCTTATTGCACGTACATTGCCACCAAAAGAGCTTGGAGAGTGCCGGGGATAGCGCCTACGTTCTTCAGGTGCTACTAGGTGCCAAGGTGAACCGCGTAAAAAGTAGTTGCTGCGGTATGGCTGGGTCCTACGGGATGAAAAGGGAGAATTATGCGATGAGTAGGAAGATGGCAGAATTGGTCCTGCTCCCAAAAATTGACGCTTTTGAAGGGGAGGTTATTGTGGCTACCGGAACCTCCTGTCGACATCAGATTGCAGATTTTAGCGAACGACAGGCGCAACACCTCGTTGATACATTATGGGCGCAGTTAATAAGATCTTATACTAATACCACCGTCAGCCTCGAGTAATCTCACCCCAATATCTTGGATTCCATAGAGCACCGTGTCGCGCATACCATGTTGCACTCGCAAGGTGTAGCGTTCGCCCTTTTTAAAACGAACCGCACTCTTGCCCACGGGCACCATCATTGTCTTGAGATCGCTCATTCCGGAACCGTTCCAATGGCCCAATTCGTCGGCCAAATACACATTCACCGTATCTGCATAGGCCACGCCCTCCATCGTACTGATGGTGCGGAACAGGAAAAGGTTGTTATAGGGGTAATCGCTCAAGTGGCGCACGTACAAACTCATGAACACCGGAATGCCACTGTCCTGCGGTTCCCATTGAACTTGTACGACACTGTCCATGTGCCACCTGTGGTCGTCAAAAGTGGTGAGCCCGTCCAAAATAGGCGCCGGTCCACAAGAGACCATAGCCCACGTTCCAAAAACAGCCAAAAACGAGTGTTTTTTGACGATTTTCAGTGATTTTGGAACGATTTCGCCCATTTTTTGAGTGTTTTTAGTCTTTTTTGGTCTTTTTTGGTGCACTCTGACCTCTGCCTTGGCTTCTGCCCTTGCCCCCGCGATTTCTACCTCGATTTCGGTTCCTATTGCCACGCCTGCGCTTAGGTTGGTCGAATCTAGTGATGCTGTCCTCTGCACTCCCGCCTACGAAATCTGCCACTTCCACTTCAGCTTTATGACGCTTCTGCTCTTCATAACGGAACTCCATAATATCATCTGGGTATTCTCCGCGCTGATTTGCTTCCACAATTTCCAAGACTTGTTCCAACTTCATTGGAATCCAATTCGTAAAATCACTGTCGAAGGCATACCACAACATCTCCTTAAAGATGTCCATCTTCTGAAACACGGCAGTACCCTGCGCAAGCTTGAGCTTCTTACTTGGGGATGGAAAACGCTTGACCGCCTCCATATAGCTGTCGAGTTCGTAGTTCAAACAGCACTTCAATTTTCCGCACTGTCCGGCCAATTTTTGTGGGTTCAAACTCAACTGCTGGTAACGCGCCGCAGCGGTATTCACACTGCGGAAATCGCTCAACCAAGTAGAACAACAAAGCTCCCGGCCACAAGAGCCGATACCGCCCAATCGTCCAGCTTCTTGGCGTGCCCCGATCTGACGCATTTCGATGCGTACAGAAAATAATTGGGCCAATTCTCTAATCAATTGACGAAAATCGACCCGCTCATCGGCCGTGTAGTAGAACGTTGCTTTCGAGCCGTCGCCTTGGTATTCCACATCGGAAATCTTCATCTTCAGGCCCAAACGTTGCGCCACATCACGTGAGCGCATCATCGCATCATTCTCCAAACCACGGGCGCTAGCCCATATTTCGAGGTCCTTCTCCGAGGCCTTACGGTACATCTTGAGCACAAGCTCTTGGTCCTCGATCTTGAAGTTCTTTTTATTCATCTGGAGCTTGACCAGCTCCCCGGTGATGGAGACGTTTCCTACGTCGTGTCCGGAGTGGGCTTCAACCGCTACTGCATCTCCCAACTGTAATGGGAGTCCGTTCGCATTGTGATAAAACTCTTTGCGCCCGTTTTTAAATCTGACCTCTACCCAATCAAAAGGCTGATCGGTTGAGGGAAGTTCCATATTTGCGAGCCAGTCAAAGACCGGCAATTTTCCACATCCTCCGGTTCCACAAGACCCGTTGCTTTTACAACCCTTGGGAACGCCGCCACCGCTACTACAATTACTGCATGCCATGGTCGTTATATTTATGTTGTCAAACAAGCACAAGTAATGTGTTGTTTGCGATACTAAGGT
>DMQR01000132.1 GCA_003455605.1 Cryomorphaceae bacterium
GGTGGCGTAGACTTCCGCCAAGAAACCTTCTGTTAGGGCATCTTTAATATCGCCCACTGCGGGATGGCTGTCTTTCATGAATTTAAAGCCTTGTTTCATTGGGCCCGCTTCAAATTCCACGACGTGCCAGCGCTCCATCGCGTAGATGGTCGTTTTAAACTGTTTGGTGCTCCAAGTTTCAACTATTCGCATGGCTAGAAATCCACATGGACTTTAAAGTTCAACAATCGATTTGTCATGTAGTTCGGTACCGCATACTGCCCGGCGGCGCTAATATCCTTGACCCAAAGGTAGCTAACAGTATTGCGAGCTTGCAAGAGATTGAATATTTCAGCACTGATCCAAATTTCTTTAAATTGTCTGGTCCAATTTCCTTTGAGCACCTTAATGAACCCTATATCCGCACGACGGTAAGGCGGGCTGCGGAAGAATCTATCCTCGGGCTGTGCAATGTTATTACCTATGCCATCTGGACCAAAAGGAAAACCACCGCCTACCATCAGGGTCAAAGATAATCGGGTGGAGGGGTCGTTCGGTAAGTAGTCTTGGAAGTATACCGCGAAATTGAATCGCGTATCTGTTGGTCTAGCGTGCCATTCCTGCACTAGGCTAGTGTTACTGCGCTCCTGCGCACGGAACAAACTAAAGGTGAACCAGCTGTCGGTCCCTTTCACAAACTCACCATTGATGCGGGAATCAATGCCATAAACTCGTGCGAGCCCGTCGTTGTTGCCTTGGTAGCGAATGCGCACATTCTCAACATCGAATAAATTCACGCGCTGCAATCCCTTGTAATAGGTTTCGAGGCTCCAAACAAAGGGGCGATTCCATAGGTTGAAGTAACGATCTTGGCGCGCGATGAGGTGCAAGGCCTGCTGACTTTTTACTTCCGTATTTAGGGTACCGTCTTTCAAACGCATTTCACGGTAGAAGGGGTATTGATCGTACAAGCCTGCGCTCAATGTCCAGCGGTAATCTCCCAGCATGCCGCCTTCTGGGATGAATTTTAAATTAGCACGTGGGCTGATACGTACTTCGTTGGATAATTGGGCCCATTGCATTCTTGCGCCCACATTGTAGCGCCATATGCCTTTGTCGTCGACTATGGATCCGTTGAAATTCACCCAAGCTTTCGCTCTAGTATTGATCAAGGTTTGTGCGGCGGCCACATGACTGTAGAGGTCCAAACCTTCTGCAGGAGTACTATACAATCTTCCGCTGATCACACTATCAAGGGTACTTCTGGTATAGGGAATACTGTATCCAGCGCTGTCAATGCGTTCCCATTCTTTGTAACGGTCGTAGATATTTTCGCCTTGAACCAAGGCACCAAAGCTTATATCAAAGCTTTTGAAGTTGAAGACTTCGTCGTATTTGATGTTCCCGATGTAGGCGTCGAGGAAGTTGCGGCGGAAATCTTGGAAGGCGCCCACGCCGCGAATTAAGGTAATCTCTCCGAAATTGTCGGAGCCGAGGTCATTGTTGAGCTCATTCAAGCGGTAGTAGCCTATTACATCAGTAATCTCGACCTCCGTGGTGTGGAATCCAGTAGCAGAGAAAGTACGCACGCCACCCCCTGCAATGCCGGTAATAGTGGTGTATTTAGTCGCGAGGAATTGGGTATCGTATCCGAACTGTTCTTTCCCTTCGAAATAAACGTTGAGTTGCAAGGCCTCTTGTAAAGATCCAAAGCTTGTTTGTCTGTTCTGAGGAATCTGGTTCATCCTGTTGTGCGCGAAATGGGCAAAGAATTCCAGCCGTGCATGGCCGTAGTCACCTTCTTCATTTCCAAACATACGGCTCAACAATACTTGTCCGTCGGCATTGACGGGAAAGTAGTCACTCTGGATATCTGTGGCATTAAGGAGCAGGGCATTGTTGCGGTAGCGCAATCCGCTCGCCACGGTCCATGGACCTGAACTTTGTTTCAAGGCCCAGCTCGCGCCTGTAAGGGAAGTTTCCGCAGTCATTTCACGGAAGCCAGATCCTCGCGGGTAGGAATAGTTCACATCTAAAACCGAACTGAGCTTATCGCCATATAAGGCACTGAAGCCGCCGGCACTGAAGTTTATACTGGTGACTAAATGAGGATGAATGATGCTCATCCCTTCCTGCTGACCGGCCCTTGCCAAGAATGGACGAAAGACTTCAAAACCGTTGATGTAGACGAGATTTTCGTCGAAGTTCCCGCCTCGTACATTGTATTGAGAGCTCATCTCGTTTCGCGAGCTCACCCCAGCAAAAGTTTTGACCACTCCTTCCACGCCCCCTTCCGCGCCCGTGGTAAACCTAATATCCTTTCCTAAAACTGTAGTTCCCTGTTCTGTAATACGCTCGCTTTGTACTTCCACTTCATCCAAGAGTGTGGAGTCCATGACCTGCGCTGTGGCGGCCCATGGCAATAGTCCTAGTATGAAAAGGAGTCTTTTCAAGTTACTTGCGTTTCAGACTTTGGAATAATTCGGTCCAAGCAAAGGGATTTGATAATGCGCCCAAAATAGCAGAGGCTCCCGAGCCGCCGAAGTAACGTCCCTGATTGTAGAGCTGCTGGTTTTGCATGGTGATTAGGTAATCTTGCATTTCTGCAGCATCATAGCCCATAGCTTGAGCGCGAGCCCGAAGTTCATCAAGGGCAAGGTTTCGCTGTGCAATATCCAATTCTGTCGTTTGGATTTCCATCGCCAAGAATTCCTCTTTAAAGTTTTCCTTCGACGGCCAAGGGTAGACGATCACAGGATCCAATACCTCGGTGTCCCATTCTAAGATGATGCGCGCCAAAAAGTTGTCGCCCTCTAAGGTATCTGGTACCCAGAATCGGGTGAGTCTGAAGCCAATGTGTTGAAATAGAACAGTATCACCAGGCATTACGACGAGGGAAAAGAAACCATCGCGGTCGCTCACGTTCATCTGTCCACGGCTTTTGACGAGGATTTGAACGTTAGGAAGTAATTGGACCAAACTATCATTACTCACCACCACACCGTGCAATTGAAAAGGCTCTCTGCCCTGCGCTTGGGTGGTTAAAGCCGCTAAAAGGAATCCAAAAAGGAGGACTAAGTTTCTCATAAAATGATATCGTATTCTTCCACTGTGGTATTGCCCACGCCGTCAATAACAACCACTCGCAAAATATGGTTTCCGGCGGGGATATCCTTGGGAACAATAACTTTTAACAACTCCTTTTTGTAATCAAAGTCAATGCGCGCAAATTCTCCGTCTATTCGGGCACTATATCGCTCTATGCCGGTTTTGTCATCATGGACCCGAACGGTAATTTGTTTGAAGGAACTGTTAGGTCTTAATGAGGCGCCCAGGGCAACAATATCCACATCGGGCTTTTGGAGATCTTGGTCCAATTCATACGTCCCGGTACTCCGCGTTTCAAAAATCACCACATCGCCCTCTCTCTTCCCAGTGATCGCGCTCTTATTGCCCTTGTGGTCGGCCTCCCAAAGGAACCATCCGACCTCTGGGATTTGGATACTGTCTAATGTCCAATTCAGTTGCATATGGCTTTGTAATGGCACACAACCGGCGCCAATTACATATTGTCCATTGCCTTTATCAACCATGATAAAATCATAGGTCGTATTGTACAATGCGCCGGCTGGGATGGTAAATTGAATTGGACCCAAAGTCAATGAATGTGACATGTCCCAAGGAAGTACCGATTGATCCGACATCCATTTCATCGAGTTCTGTGTTCCTTTCACATAAAATGAAAAGGCATTCGTATTGCCCTCGAAGTCTTTGATGTTCACGTACACCTTAATCACGCTATCCTGAGCCACGGTAATCCATCCTTTCGAAGTACGAAATGCAGGCTCCGTCATCTCATAGGTGGTGGTAAGGTCAAGGGGATTGTTTTCCAATTCGTACAAACGCGTATACCTTACCTCTTGAGAACAGTACAAATCATAATTGATATGTGCGTTGATGAATCTCGTGGTGTTAAAGTTAATGCGTCTATAGTGCGCCGTAAAAAAGCTCTTGCCTTCCACAGATGCTTCAATGATATATACGCCGTTGTTGTTATTGGCCAGATCCTGCTTGTCCGTGGTAAATAGGTCAATTCCCACGGCCATCTCGGCGGGAATCGTATCTCCTGGTCTAAAGGAGCCGGTGGTGTTAAAATCTTGCGCGGTCCATCTTAATCCGCGCATATCTGGTTTTCGAGTATCCTTGACCTTCAGTCCAAATTCCAACGGATTCAAAGGTTCCTCTGTTCTTGTATCGCGAATCTCAAAGTGAAGATGTGGTCCAAAGGAGCCTCCTGTATTGCCGCTGAAAGCGACCAATTGGCCACGAGTTACCTTGAACTGCTCTGGCGAAGGGTAGAGGTTGCCTTCGTTTTTACTGCGATCGCGAAGCTGATCCTCCACCCACTGCTCAATTTCGGTAGCAAAGGCATTCAAATGACCGTAGACGGAAGTGTAGCCTTCGGGATGACGGATGTACAAGGCGTTGCCATAACCGTATGGACTGACCGCAATTCTATTTACATATCCGTCCTCGGCGGAATAGACTTTCAAACCGCTGCGCCCTTGCGTCTTGATATCGATGCCGCCATGGAAGTGGTTGCCTCGAAGTTCGGCAAATGTGCCGCTCAAAACCAGCGGAATGTCGAGTGGAGGCTGAGGTTCAAAGATTTGGGCCTTCTGAACCACGGGCGTTAAGAAAATCCCTATGAAGAGGATGAATTTTTGCATGTCACAAATCTACAATTATGGTATCTTTGAAGGAAACTGATTTACATGTCAAGTGAAATTTCTGATACAGTACGTCGTGTGACCCAAAAAGCCCAGAGAGTGGCTGAGGTGAACAGCGAGTTGCGTCAGAAAATAAATGAACTAGAAGAACAAGTGGATCATTTGCAGGAAACTTTGATGGCCTTGCAAGCGGAGCATGCGGACTTCGAGAATCAGTTGCAACAACGCGATCTAGCGCTAACAGTCCAAAGTGGTTCGCCCGCGCGGGACACCTATAGTGAAGAAAAGATTGCGGAGTTGGTGCGGGAAATTGACCGCTGCATGAAATTGTTAAGTGCCTAATCTCCGTGAGTGAGACGTTAAAAATAAAAGTAACCATTGCCAATAGGGTGTATCCGCTGACCGTGAAAACGGAAGAAGAGGAGCAAATCCGAGCGGCCGTGAAAATTATAAACGACGCAGTAGCCAGATTTGAAAGCCGTTATGCTGTCCAAGACAAGCAGGATGTGCTAAGTATGTGTGCGCTACAACTCGCTTCCAAAACGGAAATCGCACTCAAACAATCTCAAGCCGTTCAATCCCAGGCCAGTGAAGCATTGGCCGACGTTGAAGCCGCACTTAACGCGGCTTTACAAGGAGAATAACGTTTCCCGCACTTGCTATTTTTGTGCTAAACTCAACGAGCACGTTGTTATGTTGTTGACTCGCAGCGTTACGAGCAGGCCGCCATTCCTTCGGGAAGAGCTCGCTCCAGCGGAAGGTCAAGACGAAGCGGCAGCTACAGATCCTGATAGATAGGAGTTTAGACAACATGCGAGCAGGTGCGGGTTTTTAACAACTTTAACCCTACGTGGTATGACAACAGAAATAATCTTTGCGGTTGTTGGGCTTTTGGTAGGCTTGGGCGGAGGCTATATCCTCTGGCAAAATGCGATGAAAAAGAGGAGCGCGTTGATGCTGTCCGAAGCTGCGAAAGAAGCTGAGCAAATAAAAAAAGACCGCATCCTAAAGGCAAAGGAGAAATTCCTGAACCTTAAAGAAGAACACGAGCGCGCGGTGCAAAAGCGCGATCAAAAATTGGCTGAACGCCAAAACTCCTTCCGCGAAAAGGACGAGCGTCTGCGCCAGAGCATTCAAGAATTCAAACGCGACGAACGGAGCCTGCAGAAGGAAAAGGACATCCTAAGTAAAAGGCGTGAAGCGCTTGAGGCCAAGACCAAGGAGGTGGAGAAATTGCGTGACAAGCAAATCGCACAGCTCGAAACTTTAACAGGTATGTCGGAAGAAGAGGCAAAGGAGCAGATGATTCAAACCTTGAAAGACAAGGCGAAGCTGGACGCTCAGGCCTATGTCCGAACCACCCTTGAGGAAGCTAAACTTACAGCCTCTCAAGAAGCGAAAAAGGTTGTAATTCAAAGTATTCAGCGCGTTGCGACTGAAAACGCGATCGAGAACGCGGTATCGGTATTCAACATTGAAAACGATGATATCAAAGGGAAAATCATCGGTCGTGAAGGACGTAATATTCGCGCTATAGAGGCGGCCACGGGAGTGGAAATTATCGTGGATGATACCCCAGAGGCCATTTTGTTGAGCTGTTTCGATCCGGTGCGTCGTGAGGTAGCGCGTTTATCAATGCACAAGCTTGTAAGTGACGGCCGTATTCATCCGGCTCGTATTGAGGAGGTGGTAGCAAAAACTACCCGTCAAATCGAGGAAGAAATCATTCAGATAGGTAAGCGTACTGCCATTGATTTGGGTATTCACGGGTTGCACCCTGAGCTCATCAAGACGGTGGGTCGTATGAAGTACCGCTCGTCTTACGGACAGAACTTGTTGCAACACAGCCGCGAGGTAGCCAATCTTTGTGCGATAATGGCATCAGAGTTGGGCTTGAATCCTAAGCTGGCCAAACGTGCAGGTCTATTGCACGATATCGGTAAGGTGCCGCATGAAGAAACTGAATTACCACATGCCATCTTAGGGATGCAGTGGGCAGAGAAGTATGGTGAGAAGCCAGAAGTATGCAATGCCATTGGTGCACACCACGACGAGATTGAAATGACCTCGTTGATTTCTCCTATTGTCCAAGTATGTGACGCGGTATCAGGTGCCCGTCCAGGCGCTCGTCGTATGGTGGCGGATAGCTACATCCAACGTCTGAAGGATTTGGAGAATGTTGCCTATGACTTTGATGGAGTGACCAAGGCCTACGCCATCCAGGCGGGTCGTGAGCTTCGTGTCATGGTGGAGAGCGAGAAAGTGAACGATGCCATGGCAAGCCAGATCTCGTTCGACATCTCTCAAAAGATCCAAAACGAAATGACCTATCCAGGTCAGGTAAAAGTTACTGTGATTCGCGAGTTACGTTCAGTAAACGTAGCGAAGTAAGATTACGAGTATTTGAAGAAGTAAGACGCCCCGCTTGGGGCGTTTTTTTACCCTTAAGCGTCCAATTCCACCGCCCAAGCCAACACCTTTTCAATCAACGAATCTACCACACTGGCTGGATCCTCATGAAAAGTACCCAAGCTGCGATTGGCGAGCAAGGCTGAGAAACTGTAGGCCTCATGGCCCAGGAGGTGTGCCAAGGCATAGATGCCGGCGGTCTCCATTTCAAAATTGGTGATGTTCGCGCCTGCAACACTTTGGGTATAGAGGCTGTCCATGGCCTTGGTGAATACACTCGTAGAACGAATGCTGCGGCCCTGTGGTGCGTAGAAGCCAGGAAGCGTTGCGGTTATACCGGTTTGGAC
>DMQR01000103.1 GCA_003455605.1 Cryomorphaceae bacterium
CCTCCATCTCTGGCTCCACCTCTGTAATAGGCGCCGGTATAGTAACTTCTTCCTCATCAGTCTCACCGAGATTCATCACAATGCGTTCGCTTGAATCGGCGATGCGTTCAGGAGCTTTTTCGATTGATTCTTGGGTCTGCTCCTGAGATTCCTGGGTATCAAGATCGTATTTCACAACCTCAACTTTATCTGTTGGTAGGACGCGAGTGCCTGTTGGGAATCCTGTGGCGATGATAGTACAAGTGATTTTAGACCCTTCTTCTTTCGCAGCGCCTATACCCATGATAACGTTTGCATTACCACCCGCTTCGCGCTGAATGTGATCCGTGATTTCGCCTATTTCATCTATTGTTACTTCGTGCTCTCCGCTTGCTGAAGTGAGGAGAAGCAAGACGTTTTGCGCACCTTTGATTTGATTATCGTTCAGGAGCGGTGAATCCAGTGCTGCGCTGATGGCGTGTTCTGCACGATTACTTCCAGTCCCTTCACCGGTTCCGAACAATACGCTACCGCTGTCTTTTAAAACTGTTTTAGCATCGCGCAAGTCGATGTTTTGGGTGTAGTGGTTGGTAATAACCTCGGCAATTCCCTTTGCCGCACCGGCCAATACTTCGTCTGCTTTTTCAAAGGCATTGCGAAAGCCAAGGTCGCCATATACTTGGCGAAGTTTATCATTGTTAATGACAATCAAGCTGTCCACTACTTCTCGCATGGCCGAGATGCCCTTCTCAGCTTGCGCTTTACGAATCTTTCCTTCGAAAGCAAAGGGAGAGGTTACAATACCTACGGTTAGAATACCCATTTCTCGGGTGGCTTTGGCAATAATTGGTGCTGCTCCAGTTCCCGTACCACCACCCATACCGGCTGTGATGAAACACATCTTGGTACCAGTCTCGAGTATATTTTGAATTTCACCAATGCTTTCTTCTGCTGCCTGGCGTCCTATTTCCGGATCTGCACCAGCGCCCAAGCCCTCTGTCAATGAAGCGCCGAGCTGGACTTTGTTGGCTACGGGGCTATGATATAGGGCTTGCGCATCGGTATTACAGACCATGAAATCCACACCGTTTACGCCAACATTCTTCATGTGGTTCACAGCATTAGATCCACCGCCGCCTACTCCGATGACCTTAATCACCGAGCTTCGGTTTTTGGGGAGGTTGAATTGTAATCCGTCGTCCATCATATCATTCTACGTCTTCGTCGTTTTCTAACCAATCTTTAATGTTTGTTATAAAGCCTTTCCAGAAAGGATCCTTGCGCGGAGGTGCCTTGGTACTTCCGGTTTGTGTTGGTGATCCTTCCTCTTCTTGTACTTCTTTTGCTTCTGCCTCAGCCTCTACAAAAGGGGCATCTGTTTCAGTGGGGTCATATGCCATGGTATGTGGCGTCGTTTCCAAAGCCATGGACAGCAAACCGATAGAGGTGGCATACACTGGGCTGGCCAATTCCTTCGCGTATCCACTGGCCAAATGCTCATTTGGATATCCAATACGAGTAGGCATGCCCGTAAGGTATTCAACCAATTGGCCCATATGCTTTAATTGGGATCCACCTCCAGTCAAAACAATACCTGCAATCAATCGCTTACGTGGATCGTTCTGTTGGTAGTTGCGGATCTCAGCAATGACACTTTCCATAATCTCGCGCACACGCGCATTAATAATCTTTGAGAGGGTTTTTAAGCTAATCTCCTTCGGTGGTCTTCCACGAAGCCCGGGGATGCTCACTATTTCGTTCTCTTTATTCTCTCCTGGCCACGCAGAACCAAATTTTATTTTTAGTGTCTCTGCCTGTTTCTCAATAATCTCACAGCCCTCCTTAATATCCTCTGTGATGACTTTTCCGCCGAACGGTATGACGGCAGTATGTCGGATGATGCTGTCCTTGAAAATGGCGATGTCTGTTGTACCGCCACCGATGTCTACAAGTACTACGCCTGCGTCTTTTTCTTCTTCTGCCAATACAGCGGCAGCCGAGGCTAGGGGCTCTAAAGTAATATCACCCACTTTAAGTTCGCTCTGCTCGACACAGCGCGCAATGTTCTTGATTGAGGCAATTTGTCCAACGACAATATGGAAGTTTGCCTCCAAGCGT
The DNA here is from genome assembly GCA_003455605.1 of Cryomorphaceae bacterium. Lineage (GTDB taxonomy): Bacteria > Bacteroidota > Bacteroidia > Flavobacteriales > Schleiferiaceae > UBA10364. The sequence continues at coordinate 2,098 of DMQR01000103.1, forward strand.
GAGCCGTACATCCCTTGTGGGTTGATGATGTTGCTATCGCCATCGACTCTATATTCCTGAGGCAGGGCGTGAAGGATTTGTTCCCCAGGCATCATTACGAGGTTATCCACGTTTTTGGCCAATTTATCCAAATCCGTCACATTAATAATAGCCTCTGCGTCCTCACGCATGATATAGTCGCTGTGCTGCATTGAACGGATGTGCTGTCCAGCGATGCCCACCATCACTTCGGTGATTTTGAGCCCAGAGTTTTCTTCCGCCATTTTCACAGCTGCTTGAATACTCTCAATGGTCAATGTAATATTGGCTACAACACCGCGTTGCACGCCCAAGCTCTTGCTTTTTCCGATGCCAAGAGCTTCTATTTTTCTGTGCTCGTTCATGCGGCCGGCTACGGCCACAATTTTGGTGGTACCGATGTCCAATCCTACGGCAAGTGTGGCTTGTTCTGTCATTGTACAGTGGTTACTACTTGATTTTTAAATCGCAAATCCAGGTGGCGTAGGGCGCCCAATTCTTCGTCGCTTTTCGCAGCGTAGAAGGCAGCCAGTTTGGTTAGATCTTTTACCAATCGTTCGTCTCTATTGCTTGTTATGCTGTGTACGGCACCACGTGGTGTGATACTGATTTGGTCTTCTTCAAAGTGAATTTGTGAGAGGCCGTCTAAATCATAGCATTTTGAGGCTTCGATGATATCTAGGATATGGGCGGCTTGTGCAGCTTCGGCACTATCGTGCAGTCCCGTGCATATCATAAGGTCTATTTGGGCAGATTTTGGCGCTGGCAAAACAACCCCTCCTTGGGTAAGGAGGTATTTGGATTGCTCCATAAAAACCTTGGCTCTCGCCTGTGTTGCGCGCAATTCCACGACCAATGTCCTGTTTAAATTCCAATATACTTGTGCTTCGGCCACGAATGGCAGGGCTTCTAAAGAGGTTTCTAACAAATGCAAGTCCATCCTAATGGCACCACTATCGGCTTGGGAGGTCAAGAATTCTTCAACGGTTTTCTTTGTGGCCAATTCATTTACAATCATTTGATTTTCAGGGTATTCAAAGTAAATTTCATGATCTGTTATGGTCCAGAGATGTGCGCTTAATTGTGCCCCAATAAAGACCCAAATAATCAAGCCAAGTCCAATGATGAGACTGATTCGCTGTAAAATTCTCACTTTTCTCATGCGAATTTGGCTTTGATTGTGGGAACAAGGTCGCCGATATCTCCAGCGCCAACGATCAATACCACATCTGGCTTAGCAGCTTTTATCGCTGCAACGAGCTCCTCTTTTTCTACTACACTGGCATTATTCATCTTTGCCGCAAGAGCTTCTGATGTTATGCCATCAAGAGGCAATTCTCGGGCAGGGTAAATGGGCAGTAAGAGGACCTGGCCGGCACGGTTTAGGGATTCGGCAAATCCATTCATGAAATCGCGTGTTCTACTGAACAAATGGGGTTGGAAACAGAGGCAAATCTTTTCATTAGGATATAATGCTTGTACACTTCCTATGAGTGCATTAATCTCAGTGGGGTGATGAGCATAATCTTCAATTAAGGCAATGGGTTCGTGCAAGTGGTACTCAAACCGGCGTTTAATGCCTGCGAAGCTTTCAATGGCTTGACCAATAATTTCTATCGGGACTCCGGTAAAATGTGCCAGTGAAGCTGCTAAAATTGCATTCGATACATTGTGATGACCGGGCATGTGTAAGGCGGTTTGTACCGACTCACCAGCAAGGTTAAGGATGAAGTGGAAGGCCCCATTTTCTGGATGGATATCACTGGCCCAAGCATGGCTGCCGGCGGTGCCGATGGCGGTGGTGTTTTCCAATCCGGTTGCGGTGAAGACGGATGAGGAAACTCGGTTCCTAAAGGCAGCGAAGGCTTCAGCCAAGGCCTCCTCATGCCCATAAATATCTAAATGGTCGGCATCTATGGTGGTGATGCCCGCGGCTTCTGGTTGTAAGTGCAAGAAGGAGCGATCGAACTCGTCGGCTTCCACCACGACCCAAGGGCCATTACCTAACCTGTAATTCGATTTAGTGCTGGACATGATGCCTCCTATGAAGGCCGTTGGGTCCTGGCCGGCCTCCGCGAGGATGTGGGTGAGTAAGGCCGAGG
>DMQR01000177.1:0-2027 GCA_003455605.1 Cryomorphaceae bacterium
CCGTACGATCGCTCTGCGCTCACTCCTATATTGCCTCCAGGGTTCCAATACATCTCGTTGAGCGTTGGTAATCGATAATAGCTCCCCAACGACCATTGCTGCAGCCATGGGGTTTTTGAACGCGAATACAAGGCGTAGGCACTCCAATACAACTGATTGTGATAATTGGCTGCCTTCAATACGGCATTCCAGGCCATGCTCGAATTCAGATTCAGCTGTACCTGTGGCATCCATACCGTTGCTGTTCTATTCGTCCCGCGAGCTGTATATCGGTTCAACGCCAGGTGCGCATTGTATCGCTTTTCAGTTCGGGTGTATTGCGCAGTGAATTGGCCAAAGGTATTTGTATCACGTAGCGTCCAAGAGGACATTGTATCCGTGTAAGCCTGCCATTCCTGCGAAGCAAATAACTTAACCTCGTTATGCCCATTTTTTAATTTGTACTTGAACCGGACCAACTCATCCTCAAGATTATTTATATATCCAGGACTTAAGATGGATCCACTGTTGTTTTTCTCGCTCTGAGTATACCACAGGTCCGAACTCCAATACGTTTTACCCATAGCTCCACTAAATCGCTGTATATAGCTTAGATCGCTGTATCCATTGCCGACCATCTTACCTTCCAGCGAGCCAAGCCGATAAGCATATTCATTGTCGCTACTAGTAAATCTTACTATGCTTTGGTATCTGATCTTGGAAAAACTCCCCCATGAATGGGCATTTAACGTTCGTTCTCCTATACTTGTCAGGCCTACAGCAGTCGTTGTTCCCCGCCCAGATTTCAGACTAAGTTTCAGATTTAACGCCCCCATGGAGCCTATATTCGAGGATGCTCCACCATTAATACCATCCACTATGGAAGTGGTGCTGAGCATAATGGCCGGGACCAAGCTTAAATCTAATACTCCAGTGGCCATGCTACTGATATCTATGCCATCCCAAAGTACCCGACTTTGCTCACTTGAAGCTCCACCAAAGTTTGAAGCCACGACACTTCCTGGAGTATATTGCTTGAGATTGAACCTGGAATCCTTTTGAAGATAATCTGAAGCACTTTCAATATTAGTAGCTAAGGAATCTGCTGAGGTACGGTATTCACTGCCCTTTGAAACCTTACCGATGATATCCGCAGTCCAGAGTGTATCTGATTGGCCCCGCATTAACATAGGGAACGCTACGGCTAAAAAAAGAAGCGCTTTGTTTTTCATCCTATTTCAGTACTTGACCCAGAGCACCATTAAATATTCTTCATAGGCCAAGTCTTCTGGCTCTTCGCTCCCACACCTTCCTTCCCGCCTACGGCAGTGGCTACAGGTGCTTTCCACACGAATTACAGCTTCTGGCAAAGCCCCGGACTCCCACCGGGTTCCTTCTTCGATTCAACTTCCGTTCAATAACCTACGGTATAAAGGTACGCTTATAAATAATGTCCAAAGAGCTTGAGCGCACTATTATATGAACTTTCTAAATGTAAGGGATTGACGGTGCAATCGTAACCTTCAGCGGTAATGACGCTCAATACCTTTTCTGTAGGCATATTGCCGATGAGGGCATCACTGGCAAAAGGACAACCGCCAAAGCCACGGAGCGCTGTATCTATTCTTCTACAACCGTGCTTCATTGCTTCTTGGGCCTTGGCGGCAGCTTCACCGTAGATACTATGCATGTGGGCACCCCACGGCAATGTAGACTCCATATTCATGAGTTTACATAATTGCCCCACCTTCTCTATGGTGCCTTGTCCTGTGGTATCGCTCAGTGACACTACATCAGCACCACATTGCACGGCTTGATGCAATCTTTCCAGGACCATATCAACATCATAAGCTTCCCCATATGGATTTCCAAAGGCCATGCTGAGGTATACGACTAATTCCACATTATGGTCTGAAGCCACAGATTTTACTCGCTTCAAATCTTCAATTGCACCGGGTATGTCCTTCCTAGAATTACGTTGTTGGAATAGATCACTCACGCTAAGAGGATAGCCCCAGGCGTCGATAAAATCATATTTCGCGGCACGC
>DMQR01000177.1:2330-6039 GCA_003455605.1 Cryomorphaceae bacterium
CTCGATGAAATCATATTTCGCGGCACGCTTCGCCCCGCCTTCGTTTGCCACGATAGCGAGCAGCTTGGTAGGGCTCTTGGATTTTGCTTCTTCTAGCGCACCAAAAAGCTCATAGGCATCGGCCATTTGAGGCATGGCACGCGAACTAACGAAGCTTCCAGCATCTATGGTATGGAACCCGCATTGTAACAATTGCTTGAGGTAAACTACTTTTTCAGCGGTAGGAATAAATTCGTGTATGCCTTGCCAGGCATCACGAGGACACTCTACAATAGAGATTTGGTTCATTTCTGAGGATTGGATAGGTTCTCCCTCCGAAATTACAAATTGCGGAGCATTCTGCGCACCATCGCAGGACCTTCGTATAAAAATCCAGTCCAAACTTGTACTAGATCAGCTCCAGCATTCAACTTTTCCTTAGCATCTGCTCCAGTAAAGATTCCACCAACTGCGATAATAGCAATGGAATCTTTGAGTCTTGCGCTTAAATAAGTGATGACTTCGGTACTGCGTTCGCGCAATACTTTACCGCTCAATCCACCTGCACCTATAGCCTCCACCGTAGACCTAGGTGTGCGCAGACCATCCCGAGAGATGGTCGTGTTTGTGGCGACAATGCCATCCAGCTCAAGGCTATTGATGATGTCTATAATATCGTCTAACTGCCCTTCCGTTAAATCTGGGGCAATTTTCAAAAGCAATGGCTTTTTACCCAATGTGTTATTCTTTTCTTGTACTGCTTTCAAAAGTTTTGTCAACGGCTCTTTTTCTTGTAACTCCCTAAGGTTTGGGGTATTAGGAGAGCTTATATTGACCACAAAATAATCTACTACCGGATGCAAAGCTTCCACACCTAAGAGGTAATCATTCAGCGCTTTCTCGTTTGGGGTCACCTTATTCTTGCCAATATTACCGCCAATAATAAGATCTGTTTTACGCCTTAAAAGTCGCAATACTGCTTCATCCAAACCGCTATTATTAAAGCCCATTCGGTTGATTACTGATTCGTCCTCTACCAGACGAAACAATCTTGGCTTTGGATTCCCGGCTTGCGGCTTTGGCGTCAAAGTACCCACCTCGATAAATCCAAAACCGAAATTGGCCAACTCATTATATAGCTTGGCATCCTTGTCGAAACCAGCGGCTAGTCCCACAGGATTTTTGAAATTCAATCCCATTACTTGTTTTTCGTGGCCTTGAATGGAGCCAAAGAACAAGTTGACCAATGATGCTACTCCTGGAATTCGGAAGGCCCATTTCAATGTCTTAAACGTGAAATGGTGTGCCTGCTCAGCATTCATAAGGAACAAAATGGGTCGGATGAGACTCTTGTACATACTAATAAGATTTCAATCGGGCTAAATCTCTTTTGGCATCCTTTTCTTTGAGTGACTGACGCTTGTCGTAATTCTTCTTCCCTTTTGCCACAGCAATATTCAGTTTTATCCAGCCTTTTTCGCTAATAAAGAGTTTTGTAGGCACGACTGTAACACCTTGGTCTTTGAGGGCCTTATCGATTTTATCGAGCTCTCTTTTACTCAAAAGAAGCTTGCGTTCTCTTATAGGATCGTGGTTGAAGATGTTTCCGTGGGACCATTCCGTCACGTTCATAGCCTTTATGAATAATTCACCTTCACTCATGTAGCAATACGCTTCCGCGATTGATGCTTTTCCCATACGAATGCTCTTAACCTCGGTGCCTACAAGTTGTAGTCCCGCAGTGTAGGTATCCAGCCATTCATAATCGAACTTGGCACGTTTATTTTTGATCTCCACAGATTTCATACCGCAAAGGTACGTTACTCGCGGTCTTTGAGCATCGGAACGAAGGCTGCATCTCCCAAAACCTTTTGAACAAAGGTGCCGTCCGCTTTTTTCTGGATGCGCACCATCTTTTGTGTGCCTTCGCCCACAGGAATGATCATAATACCTCCGGGCTTAAGCTGCTTGAGCAGTTCTTTTGGAACATAAGGTGCTCCACAAGTAACGATAATGCGATCAAATGGGGCAAAAACGGGCATGCCTTTGAATCCATCACCAAACTTTTGTTCCGCCCTATACCCCAACATTTGAAGTAACTGCTTAGAAAAGTCGAAGAGCTCCTTCTGACGTTCGATGGTAAATAGCTTCACGCCTAATTCACACAGGACGGCCGCTTGATAGCCACTCCCCGTGCCAATCTCTAGTATTTTTTGACCCCGTTCTACTTCTAATAAATCACTTTGCCAGGCTACCGTAGAAGGGTGAGAAATGGTCTGGTTTGCGGAAATAGGAAAGGCCTTGTCTTGATAGGCATGTTGGTGGAAACTACTTTCCAAAAACCAATGTCTTGGGATTCTATTCATCGCCTTTAATACGCGATCTCCAGCTATACCCTTCTCTTTTAAGGTATTACATAAAATGGCTCGCTGGCCCTTATGGATGGAGGAATCAGTCATTTTCACAAGGTTGAAATTACGCGCTCAGCAAGGAATTATTGGGACTAAATAAGTGTTGTTTTTAACAAAATAGAATTGGCACCCAATGACTACCTTTGAATTCCATGAAAAAAAGCCTAGTCTTGGCCATCGCCACCCTCCCACTGCTGCACAGTTGCGACGTTCAACCCGCGCCTGAAGTCGCCTACCTCACCGTAGACACCCTAATGGTCGCGCCCAAGACTAACCAAGGCACCACTTCTTCAAGATTGACCACGCTTTGGATTGAACAAGATGGCGAACAAATGGGGGCTTTTATACCTCCATGTACCATTCCTGTCTTTGCCAGAGATAATACCACTATCCGGTTTATCCCTGGGATTAATCTCAATGGATCATACGCACAGCGCAATCAATACGAGATGCTGTCGCCTAATAGTGTAGCATGGGATTTAGCGCCACAAAGCATGAAGAATGTGGCATCTGCTCGAACAACCTTCGAATACAACACAGCTTATTCCATTGAAGTCTTGGAAGACTTTGACGATGTTGGCCTAAACTACGTACACACCATTAAGAGTGATACTACGCTACAATTGACCTCCGCGCTGGATGAGGCTTTGAATATTGATGGCGAATGGCCAAATAAAAGCGGAAAATATGTACTTCCCCCACTAACGCGTGGGGAGTTCAAGACCTTACAAGCCTTTGATTTGCCGAAATATGGGGCAAATATTTGGATGGAAATTGACTACAAGACTGACGTGGCACTGACCTTCGGGATTTTTGCTAACGAACCGCTGCAGAGCATTCAAGCGCCAGTCGTTACTTTATTTCCCAACAATAAATGGAATAAAGTATATATCAATCTCGTTACTGAAGTAAGTGCGTACCCCGCCGCCCAAGATTACCACCTATTCTTTGGAAGTATCAATACTTCTCAGGACACGACTACAACATATCTTGATAACATTAAACTGTTGTATTGAGTTTTTCTAAGCGCATAGAACTGGTCCAATTCTGGGCTTACCTATTCACCGATACCCTCAGTGGAGGCTTGGCCTACGCCGCCTTACACATAGTTCGTAAGGTCCATGTAGAGCCAATAAGATTTGGGCAAGAGGTAGCCATCAAGTTCGATTCCAAGTTCTTTCTCGGGCTTGTACTAACCTCATTAGTATTCCTCGGTATCAGTGGACTGAGCGGCATATATAGAGACTTGGCGCGTAAATCCAGACTTACCCTCGTATTTAATACTGTCGCTAGCGTGATGATCACAGCCTTATTGCTCT
>DMQR01000177.1:6345-11638 GCA_003455605.1 Cryomorphaceae bacterium
TCGCTAGCGTGATGATCACAGCCGTATTGCTCTTCTTCGTCATTTTCCTAGATGATTTTGTCAAAAACTACAGCCAGTACTATCTCACTCTAGGAACCTATGTCAGCGTGTTGTTGTCTATGAGTATAAGCTTCCGATTAATTTGGAGCACTAGAGTTCGCATCCTCATCGACAAAAAGAAGCTCACCTTCCCCACCCTTATAATTGGTTCCGGCAAGGAAGCAGCAGATCTATTGACCACCTTTACTAAGGACCGTAGTAAAGGCTATGACTTTAAAGGCTACCTCTCCCTCGACGACAAAAGCACAGATGAGCGTCTGAAGGCCATTCCTTACCTTGGTACTGCGGCCCAGTTACCCGATCTACTCAACGACAACATTTTCGATGACGTCATTATTGCAATCCCTTCCGGTAATAGCGATATGATTGCCCGAATGATTGGTGCCATCGAAAATGTCAACGTACGTATTCACGTCCTGCCAAACGTATTCAGCATCATTTCTGGACAGGTCCGTATGGAAAGCCTAGGGCGATCGCTTATTGAGGTCAAACGTGAGCTTATGAAGCCACACGTAGCTTTTATAAAGCGTGTCTTCGATATTGTAGCAGCCGCTCTTCTTTTGTTACTATCCGCTCCGTTCCTATTATTTTCCATAACAATGATTGCGGTAGGTTCTAAGGGACCAATTTTCTTTACCCAAGAACGTCTAGGTAAACACGGACGCACCTTCCGTATCATCAAACTTCGCTCCATGTACCAAGATGCAGAAGCCCAGGGTCCTAAACTTAGCAGTGAAGACGATCCACGTATCACCCCTTGGGGACGCACCATGCGTAAGTTCCGACTCGATGAAATGCCTCAATTTTACAATGTACTACGCGGCGATATGAGCATAGTGGGACCCCGTCCTGAGCGTAAATTCTATTTCGACAAGATAATAGAATCGGCCCCACAATACCGCTACCTACTAAGGGTAAAGCCCGGTATCACCTCATGGGGCATGGTGAAGTTTGGTTATGCGGAGAATGTTGAAGAAATGCTGGAGCGCGCTCGATACGACTTAATTTACACTGAAAACATCACCCTTCTTAACGATATCAAAATACTCTTCTATACCTTAGTGATTGTCTTACAAGGACGAGGCAAATAAGAACCACACAAATCCATATACATGAAAAACATCACAGTAATCGGGGCAGGAACCATGGGTAATGGCATAGCACATGTTTTGGCCCAAAGTGGATTTAACGTTCAACTCTTTGATATTAGGGAAGATGCCTTGCAGCGTGCCGTGGCTACCATAGGCAAGAATATGGACCGCCAAATCGCTAAAGAACTGCTTAGTGAGGCTAATAAGGCAGTGGCATTGGACAAATTAAAAACCGGCACTGACCTTGGTACCGCCGTTGCAGCGGCTGATTTGGTGATTGAAGCAGCGACTGAGAATACTGCTATTAAGTTCCAATTATTCAAGGACTTGGACGAATTGGCCCCAGCTAATTGTATCCTAGCTTCCAACACCTCTTCCATTTCCATCACCAAGATTGCGGCACAAACTTCACGCCCGGATAAAGTAATCGGCATGCACTTCATGAACCCGGTTCCGGTGATGAAACTCGTCGAAATCATCAATGGATACAATACTTCAAAGGAGACCACTGATGCCGTTGTTGAGATGAGCATATCTCTAGGCAAGGTTCCTGTGAGTTGTAATGATTACCCCGGCTTCGTCGCCAACCGCATTTTGATACCAATGATCAATGAAGCCATCATCGCTCTTCACGAAGGTGTAGCCGGTGTGGAAGAGATCGATACCATCATGAAATTAGGTATGGCACACCCTATGGGTCCATTGCAATTGGCAGATTTCATTGGCCTCGACGTATGCTTGAGCATTTTGAATGTGCTCTACGACGGCCTAGGAAATACCAAATACGCCCCTTGTCCACTTCTCGTCAACATGGTGACAGCAGGCAAGAAAGGTGTGAAATCCGGAGAAGGATTCTACGATTATTCACAAGGTGTGAAAAACGCCAAAGTCAGTCAACAATTTATTTAATACCCTTACTATGAAACTACACGCTATTGCCACTACCCTATTGTTATCAACAGCAAGCTTTGCCCAAGTAGATTTGATCAATAAGGTCAAAGACAATGGTGCGGATGCACCCCTAAGCTACGAATGGGAAACCATCGTAGATATTGAAGCCACCCCAGTAAAAAATCAAGGCGCCTCAGGAACCTGTTGGTCTTACGCAACGACATCTTTTGTGGAAAGTGAGATGATCCGCATGGGCAAAGAGCCTATCGATATCTCAGAAATGTATACCGTACGTAAGGTGTATGAGGACAAAGGCGAAAAATACGTCCGTCTTCACGGATATTTGAACTTTGCACAAGGTGGTGCCTTGCCAGATGTACTCTACGTCATCAAACAGTACGGCGCCGTACCACAAGAAGTATATAGCGGTTTGAAATACGGTACTGAAATCAACCGTCATGGTGAAATGGAGGCCTCACTCAAAGGGATTCTAGATGCCGTGATTGACAATAAGAACGGTAAGCTTAGCCCAAGTTGGCAAAAAGGATTTAACGGCGTATTAGACGCCTACCTTGGAAACGATCCGGCACAGTTTGGATACAATGGAAAGACCTACACCCCACGCACATTTGCGGATCAGGTAATCGGCGTCAACCCAGACGACTATGTACAGCTTACCTCTTGGACCCACCACGAGATGTACACACCATGCCAAATCCAAGTACCGGACAATTGGACTTGGGGAATTTCTTACAATCTTCCACTCGACGAAATGATGGAAGCCATCAACACCTCTCTCGAGGCAGGCTACCCTGTTGCATGGGCTTGTGATGTAAGCGACAAAGGCTTCTCTATCAAAAACGGTATCGCCGTTATGCCCAATCAGAGCTGGAGCGAGATGACTTCAGAAGAAGCACAGGCTGTATACAGTGCACCTCACGAGGAGGCAGTTGTAAACCAAGAAATGCGTCAAGAGCAATACGATAACTACTTGACCCAAGACGACCATGGTATGGTCATTCAAGGAATGGTGAAAGATCAAGAGAGCAATCTCTTCTATATCATCAAGAACTCCTGGGGAGATATCCCCAATGATTACCGTCCAGGTTACTTATATGCTTCAGAGAGCTACGTGCGCTTGAAAACCATAAGCGTGATGATGCACAAAGATTCCCTTGCGAAATCAATGAAAAAGAAATTGGAACTATAAATTCGTTCCACTGTCATAATAAGTCGCTTACTTCTGGGTGAGCGGCTTTTTTTGTAACCGTTTAGAAACGGTAGTAACCACCAAGGCAATGCTCATTCCCAACACTGCTCCCGCCATAACATCTGTAATCCAATGTGCCATAAGGTAGACCCTTGAAACCGCAACGGCCATGGCACAAAAGGCGGCAAAAACCTGAATGGCTGGACGGCGCCAATGCAAGGCTATGAGAGTGAAAAACACGAAAGCTGTGGTCGTATGACCGCTCGGAAAGGCAAATTGAAATGGAAGCTCTAGATCTGTAGCTAATTGTGTTTGACTCCACTGTATGATTCCCATAGGTCTCGGTGATGGTGCGAAAACGAGCTTCTTTAATAATTGGACCAACGAACTGGATAAAATTCCAGCTGCCACAAACTCTCCGGCACGCCACCAAGCATTTTGGAAGGCATAGACTATGATCACCAGCACAAACATGGGGCCTTCACCCAATCCTGTGATAAAATCCATCCAAGTGTAACCACGTGGTGAATACCAGGAGTAGTGCAAGGCTAATTGGGCCTCGACCTTATCTGGAAAAAAGGATAAAAAAATCCCGCAGGCCATTACAAACAGGACTGCGGGTATACTGAAATACGGAATGTTCTTCATTAAGCGCCAATAATGTGCTGTAATTCGTGAATCTGGCTTTCCCAGAGTTGTTTCGCCTCTTCTACTTCATCATCTTGAGCAAAATCCGTAACAATTATTGAAGTGTCGTGGGTAATGGCATCTACCTCAATGCGGAACTCGAAATAACAATCTAGACCTTCCTCTTCATCGTTTAACCATATGAAGCGGACCATTTTATCCTGTTGCTTTTTCAACAGTCGTGCTTGCTCCTCGGATCCGTCCCAAAAGAAAGTGAACAATTCCGTACGAGAATTTACATCGTCGCAAAACCACTCGCTCAATCCCGAAGGTGTGCTCAAGAATGGAAAGAGCATTTTTGGGGAGGCGCGTAAGGGGAATTCTAGTTCAAATTTTTGTTTTTCCATGGTAGTTGTATAGTCTTCGCAATATAACACGGTGGGGCAAAATTCCAAGAGTTTAGCCGATTTTGTTAATTTCAAACTGATATTAATAAACTCGCATGAAACAAAAGTCCTCTATCTTTACCCAAGCTGTCATTTGGGTTGCCGCCCTCGGGTATTTCGTTGATATTTACGATTTACTACTATTCAGCATCATACGAATCCCTTCACTCCAATCCATCGGCGTTGAAAACGTCTCTGATTTGGGGCTATTAATCCTGAATACACAAATGTTCGGTTTGTTGCTAGGAGGAATCCTATGGGGAGTTCTTGGGGACCGATTAGGACGTACCAAGGTCCTCTTTCTCTCCATTGCGCTGTACTCTATTGGGAACATCCTAAACGGTTTTGTCCAAACGGGCACTCAATATGCAATAATAAGATTCATTGCAGGTATAGGCCTAGCAGGTGAATTAGGAGCAGGGATTACCCTAGTCTCCGAACTACTGCCAAAGGAAAAGCGCGGCATCGGCACCTCTGTAGTAGCAGGGGTTGGCCTTACAGGTGCTGTATTCGCATTTTTCATCGCGCAGTGGTTTGATTGGCGTACTTGTTATTTTATCGGCGGTGCATTGGGTCTCGCCCTACTCCTTTTACGTTTAAGTGTCTTTGAAAGCGGTTTGTTTGAGAAGGTGGAAAAGAATACAGCCGTCGTACGAGGCAACTTCCTCATGCTCTTCAATAAGCGTGAGCGCTTCATGCGTTACTTGCGCAGCATCTTGATTGGATTACCTACTTGGTTCGTAGTAGGTATCCTAATTAGCTTCTCTCCAGAATTCGCACGCCAACTAGCCATTGAGACCTCCATCGATCCTGGTATCGGCATTATGATCTCTTATTCCGCCATCGCGGTTGGAGACGTTGTAATTGGCCTTCTTTCACAACGCCTTCAATCCCGCAAGCAAGCTATGCACGTTTTCTATGGTATCACCATCATTGGTATGATTGTTTTCTTCACCGCTACAACCCCA
>DMQR01000141.1 GCA_003455605.1 Cryomorphaceae bacterium
TTGGCAAAATGATGCTTTGTCTTCAAGTTGGCTAATTCCTTAGTCGATCAAATACACTCCTTCTGCCACATAAAAATCATTTTCCCCTGAGCTACTTGAACTACTTGTTTTATATAAATGAACATTTACTTGGCCTCCGCTCTCATCCACATTGTTACCACCGTAAAGCGCGCCAACCAAACTAGCTCCTCCAGACCAACCATTTGATATAGATGTTGTGGAGTTACCTGAATACGTATTGCCTGATCCGTTTATCGCTATATTAAAAGACGCAAAGCCAGCATTATTCACAATTGCATTGGAATGATCAAAACCGCTAAAGGCTATATTTCCAGTATACGAACCAGAGCCCCAGTTGAAGGATGCATCAACGTTGGCAGTGGTTACGTACTTTTGCGTTCTATCACTGGATAATGTTTCCGCGTATCTGGAAGCTACCCTAAAAACGGCAGCCCCTTTCATAGAAGCCGTGCCTGAGGATGGAATTTCACTTTGATCAACTAATTCTCCTGCAACCCAAGTTCCTAAATGAACTTGTGCTTGGTTGTCTGCAGACTGCGTATTATCGTCGATGATATCGTTGGCTCCCATAGCCCATAATCCCCAAGTTGAATAATCAGTGTTTGGCATTTCTCTAGCAGTTGCGGCTCCACTGCCGAGCGAGCTATCGTCGCTGCCGTCATCAAAGAGATTTCTTTGTTTTTCTTCAAAGGTGTTATAGGAAACCATTACTCCAGCTAGGTTACCAAGACCTCCCGATGATCCATCAATTTGAGCTCCGTCATCTTGAATCTCCGCACCAAAAACCTCATGAGAAAAATATGCAGATTTTGAAGCAGTGTTATCTGCGTCACCAAATTTTAATGTGATCGTTTTGTCATTAAGATTTGAAATGGTGTAACCGTTTTGTGCCCAACCTGAAGTAAAATTATTTGATGGAAAAGCGGCCACTTTCATCGGCGCTATAATCTGGACATCATCGTTGGTGCTGTCAAAAGTAAAGGTAGCTAATGTACTGCTAGGTCTCAGAGAACTCATCGGAATCGTATTGGTCCCGGAAACATAAAATTCTAAGATACCTGAAAAAAATCCGCTGTAACTGGTTGCCGTCGAAGCATAAAAATCTGTACTGCGGAAATCCGATAAACTTTTGTAGTCTGATTTAGTAATGGCGCTAGTGTTTGCAACCAGATTATTCCTTCTGGAATAATCCATTCCATCTCGATCGTAAGTTGAATTTATTAGACTGGTTCTTGTGTCGGGTTCTTGATCGTAAAAGAGACGTACATAGTTATGTATCCTCACGCCGTCTCTGACATTGGCATTATTGAGCCAATCAACTTTTTCGGGGTCGCCCGAACCCATCAGCCAGACTTGGGTTGCATAGGAAGATTCCAGCGCGCTCGTATCGTTGCCACAGGTTAGTTCATGGCAAAGGGAGAAGTTACTGAGTGTCTGATTACTTGTTGAGAGATAACTCTGACCAACCTTGTAAGTTTCAAGCCAAGTAACTGGATCTCTGACCATCATTGCTAACTCGGTATCGTTTGGTGGCGCTGATGTATCAAAGGTAGTGACAACGGCTCCGTACATTCTGCAATCTGTCTGATCGCTGCAGCTAAGAAAATACATATCTCCAGTTCCGCTTAACAAAGAATTGCCTAAGTTATTATGTTGAGTGTAACTCCACGATCCATTTGGGGTAGAGACCGCTCCAGTGGACATATTGACAATTTTGACTGTGAATAAACTGCTCGCATCGCAATTGTTGCCGCAAGAACCGCCAACGTATTCAAAGATAAATCCATAATCGTTATCTACAGATAGTTGATTGTCAGAAGCAGTGAACGTGAAGCCTTTATTGTGTGCTTGATGCCATGCGGTTAAATCTAAGTAACCACTGGAATTTACTTTCAAGGTCCATTGGTAAGTAGCTTGGTTTTGATACCAAATGGTTGTATTAAGATTCGGCACTCTAGCAGAAACAGCAATGATATGAGGGGTGGTCCGCATAGCAGCAGAATAATTAAGACTTGTTTTATCAAAATACAAAGACCAACCCTGGTTGTTCCAAGGACCGTAATAAGAATCTGTGATCGGAGCGCCGTTGATAGCGTTTGAAGTGGATGAAGCTATACGCTGCGAAATCATCATTTGATTCATTGGAGGTGCTGTAATAAAAGGCGAAGTGTCTCTGTTTCCATCCATGAGGACGCCTAGGGTCATATCAGATTTTTTATACGGATCGGAATTGGTCATCATCATCCCTATCGGGCGATTGGAAGCACCTGACTCCCATTGAGCTTCTGAGGCAAACAAACAACCTGAATTAAATGAACTGACGCATTCCATTGGGATGTAGCCGCTCATTATTTTATTTAAATTATCCGTAATATTTTCATCCATAGTGTTCCATTCGTGAGAGAAGTAAGTCCCGCCAGAGAATGCATAGCCGGTATCGCCAGCGGAATATCTCGTAGTGTCAGAACTTCTTTTATCCAAAGTACCAATCGATACGCTAAAAAAAGTTTGTTGATGCTCTCGTAGTCCGTCGTCGGCCATACCTTTATAGCCATCATCACATTGGACTTGGGTATTAAAGCAATCTTGAAGAAGAAATTGAGCGTGTATCCCTACGCCTTTACCGTTAGGGTTTAACACCTGATACCAAAGCGAACTTCCAAGATTCAGATCGTCTTGTACCCACCTATCCTCATTATAGAAGGCCTGAAAACGACCGCCTTTGATATCAGCACCGTTGCCGGAAGAATCTGGATCCTCTAAAGCTTGTTCCATCCATTTGTATTCTCTGTATTTATTCCCGCTTCCGCATTCGCTGGACACGGATACAGAAAGGCCTAACGCTTCACAATAATCCATAGATTCAGAAAAACGCCCGCCGTGATGGCTTCTTCGATACTGTCTATCCAATGCGCTATCAACACTAGTATTTACAACCGGCACAAAATTTGGATAAAAGTAATGAGAATTAGAAGAATTGGAGGCTTGGGCATCGGTTACCTCTATGGGGATGGGCGCGAAAGCTACCACGCGTTTGGTGGTGCCGTTATTGGTGAAGGCATTGAATTGTGAATCGGTGTAGGCTTCCGTGCCAATATTAATTTGGTCTTCGTAAGTGGTGTAAGTAGTTTGGGTTCGATCCAAAGCACCGTTGATCAATTTTACTACTATATCTTCGTTACTTTGTGCAGTATGGTGGCTATTTCCATAGCCGAAAATACTGTGGCTGTCGCCTATTATGAAGAGGTCCGCCTTAATGCCAGAATCTAGATCATCGTTGTTAAAATAGGCTGCTGTGCAAGGCTCCGAAAAACCAGTGCCCAAATGCGAGTTTGAACCACAAAACATCGGTATTCCGTTGGTAACCGATGTGATTCCTTTCCCAGGAGAATTCACTCCTAATCTAATGTTGTTGAAAAAGCGATGGAGTTGATCGTTCGCGAGAGTTCCACCCATTGATCGCCAACCCCCTGACCCTGAATGATTGGAATTGTTCACCGTGAAAGCACCACCGATACCTTCTACCCAAAATTGTGTGCCCAAAGTCACATAGTGACCTGATGCTGCGTGACTCTCAGAATAAATTTTTATGTAAAGGATTGAGGAATCAAGCTTCATCCAATCTACAAACTCATCTCTATCATTTTGGTGTTCTGCGAAAGAGCGATAATAATAATCGGTATCAACGATAATGTTGTATTGCGAGAGATTGCTGATGTCCTCAAGTTGATCGTAGCTAGTTGGTGCTAACGCAGTAACCGAAATATTCTGTAATCCATTCCCTGCCTGAGTGAGTTGGTTGGAGCAATACTGATAATTCATTCCAATGCATAAAAGTTTGATGGAGCTCCAATCGTGGATTTTCGGCTGAGTTAAGGGCCAATGCGTCGTGGAAACTGCTGCTTTATCCGTCATCATCCACCAAAAAGGATATTTAGCGCTACCAATGCTATCTCGAGAAAAATAGGCTCCGGCGTTGATAACCTCGTCTTCATCGTAATTAATATCGTTCGGCGTGCCCATATCCGTGTCGTGCCAAATAAATTTAGCTTCGTCGTTGCTGGTTTCGAAATTACTTTGACTTGGCGTATAAAATAGTTTGCCGTAAGTACAGCCTGAATCACAAATTGGAATTTTGTAATTAAAATCAAGCCTGTCGTAAGTGATTGAAGCACCGTACTGGCCATCGCCATCTACGAGAGATACGAAATAGCCAAAAGTATTAGCTAAAAGCCCTTCTTTATTATTAGCCGCAGCCTGATCTGCTTTTAACCCCTGCTCTTCCTGCATATTGGTATTGGGAGAAGCAGTTTGTAGCCATGCTCCAGTGGTCGAAACACTGCCGCTGTGATTAGGGTTGTATCGAATTCCTAAGGATTCAAAATCCTCAACGTTTTGTACCGGCACCGTTACGGTGGTGGACGTTGTTTGACCGCCTAGGCTGGCTGTCAAAGTTAGATCGTAAGATTTCGCCGTTTCGAAATCCAAAGCAGCTGCTGTGGTGATGGCACCCGTTGAAGAATTAACTGTAAATTTACCTGCTCCGTTACCGGCAGTAATGCTGTAAGTCGGTGAGCCGTCTGCTTCGATGCTCGAGACGCTCGAGACAGCAGTGCCAACGCTGGCAGATTCTGAAAATGAAGAGCTTGCTAAAGCAGCCACCAAAGAACCAAAGCTCACATCGCTTAGAGATAACGAAAAGGTCTTTGAGGTGGTGCTCGATCCGTCGGTAACGCTCACCGTGAAAGAGTGCGAGGTCTTAACTTCGTAGTCCAAGGCATTTGCCAAGGTGACTTCTCCGGTTGATGAATTGATAGCAAATTTATTATCAGGATCGGAGAGCGAATAAGTCAAAGTTCCTTCTGCACCGCTGACGCTGGAATTAAGAATGACCGTGCCGGTGCTGATGTTTTCGGCTTGTGTGCCAGAGACCAAACTCCCCGAATAACTAAATTCGGCTACGTTGCCCACGTTGATATTCAAGACGTCGGTTACTAAATTGGTGCCGTCTGAAACATTCAAATTAATTGAATAAGAGGTAGCCGTCTCATAATCTAATGCACTCGCTAAAGTCACGTTTCCATTAGAATCAACGGTAAATTTATCGCTCCCCGTACCCGACAAGGAATAGGTCAAAGTGTTATTTTCTGGATCAGTTGCAGTAGCGGTCGCGATGGTTGTGCCCACTGAAGTATTCTCAAGAAACGAATTAAATGCCACTGAGGAAGATAATGAGGGTGCATCGTTGCTATCGGTAACGGTCACGGTGATTATTTTGGGTACCGAGAAAAGTCCGTCACTGGCAAAAATAGTTAACTC